>NZ_AZND01000156.1:0-8060 GCF_000576205.1 Methylibium sp. T29
TGGCCCGCGATGCCGCGACCGCCGCCGGCCAATGGCACCGGCGCATCACGCTGGCCGGGCGCTGGCGGCCGGAGCACAGCGTCTTTCTCGACAACCGCCAGATGAACGGTCGTCCGGGCTTCTTCCTGCTCACGCCACTGGAGCTTGCGCCCGGTGATGCCGTGCTGGTACAGCGCGGCTGGGCGCCACGCGACCTGCGCGACCGCGCGCTGCTGCCCGACGTGCCGACTGCCGGCGGCCGGGTGGAGTTGGTCGGGCAGATCGCCCCGGCTCCTGCTCGGCTGTATGCCTTTGCCGACGAGGAGTCGGGCCGGCTCCGGCAAAATATCGTCATCGATGCCTATGCCCGAGAAACGGGACTCGGGCTGCGTCCGCTCTCCATCGTCCAGACGGAAGGCGGCGTGCCCGAAGACGGCCTGCTGCGGCAATGGCCGCGACCGGCAGTCGACGTGCACAAGCACTACGGCTATGCCTTCCAGTGGTTCGCCCTGGCCACCCTGCTGACCGGTTTGTATGTCTGGTTCCAACTCCTCCAACCCTGGCTCCGGCGGCGGCGCACCGCGCGCTGAGGCGGCCACTGCGGAGCCGCTGAGCTTCGCCGTGCACAGTCTGCCGTCGCCGACGCTGCCGAACGCCGCAGTGCGTCACGGGCGTCTGAAGATGCTGCTGGTGCTGCTGGTGTGCGCGGCACCGGTGATCGCCTCCTACTTCACCTATTACGTCATCCGGCCCCAGGGACGCACCAACCACGGCATGCTCGTGGAGCCGCAGCGGCCCCTGCCGAGCGCGGAGGAGCTGCCCTTGAGCGACCTGCAGGGCGCCGGTGTCGATCCGTCCCGCCTCAAGGGCCAGTGGCTGCTGATCGCGGTGGCGGGCGGGGCCTGCGATGCGCAGTGTGAGCGCCAGCTCTACCTGCAGCGGCAATTGCGGGAATCTCTCGGCAAGCACAAGGACCGGCTCGATCGCGTCTGGCTGATCGACGATGCCGCAGCCCCCCGTTCCGAGCTGATGCCGGCCCTGCAGGGCGCCACCGTGCTGCGGGCGCCGGCGGCGGCGCTCGACCGCTGGCTGGCGGGCAGCGACCGCCAGGGGCTGGCAGCGCACTTCTTCCTGGTCGATCCGCTCGGCAATTACATGATGCGCTTTCCGGCCCCGAGCGAGCCCGATCGCATCAAGCGCGACCTCGAGAAGCTGATGCGCGCAGCGGCCAGCTGGGACGAGCCGGGGCGCTGAAGGCGGCAGATGGACTCGGCAGCCCTCGTCGACCTCGAGCCGCTCGCGCGCATGGCGCTGCTGGGCTGCGTGATCGCGCTCGGCCCGCTGGCCTGGGTGTGGGCGCGCACGCGCTCCGGCGACGGCCGCGACCGGTTGCGGGCGCTGACGGTGCTGACGCTCTTTCTCACTTTCGACTTGGTGCTGTTCGGCGCCTTCACGCGGCTCACCGATTCCGGACTCGGCTGTCCTGACTGGCCAGGCTGCTATGGCAGCGCCAGCCCGCTGGGCGCCCGTGACGAGATCCAGGCCGCTCAGAGTGCGCTGCCGACCGGCCCGGTCACGCACGGCAAGGCCTGGGTCGAGATGGTGCACCGCTACCTCGCGACGGCGGTCGGTGTCCTGATCACCGTGATGACGCTGCTGAGCTGGCAGCAGTGGCGCCGCGACGGCCGGGGGAGTTCCGAAGCGCCGACGCGGGTCTCTCCTTGGTGGGCCACCGTCACACTGCTATGGGTCTGTGTGCAGGGCGCCTTCGGTGCCTTCACGGTGACCTTGAAGCTCTACCCGGCCATCGTCACGGCGCACCTGCTCGGCGGACTCGCGTTGTTGGCGCTGCTGGCGGCACAGGCCTGGCGTCCGGCCGCCGACCGGGTCGTGGGGGTGAGCTCCGCGTTGCGCCGCAGCTTGGTCATCGTGTCATTGCTGGCCGTGCTGCAGATCGCGCTCGGCGCCTGGGTCAGCACCAACTATGCGGTGCTGGCCTGCAGCGATTTCCCCACCTGCCAGGGGCGCTGGTGGCCGACGATGGACTTCGAGCACGGCTTCGCCGTGCTGCGCCCGCTGGGCGTGGGCAAGGACGGCGCGTGGCTGCCGTTCGCGGCGCTGACGGCGATCCACATGACGCATCGCCTGGGTGCGCTGCTGCTGCTCGGTGGCTTGGCCTGGCTGGTGTGGCGGCTGGCGCGAGAACCGGCGCTGCGCCGCTACGCCGCGGGGTTGGTCGGCGTGGCTGCGTGGCAGGTCGTTACCGGCGTCAGCAACGTCGTGCTCGACTGGCCGCTGCTGGCGGCCGTGGCCCACACCGGCGGCGCGGCCGCGCTGGTACTGCTGTTGACGGCGTTGCTGTTGCGTACCACGTCGGCGCGCCCGGTTGCCGCGTCGTCCCGGGCCACCGCGCCGCTCGTGACGCGCCGCGCTTCCTAGAATTGCTTCTTGCTGCAGACATGTCCGAGACCCTCGCCACCCCACCCGCCGCGCTGCACACCTGGCTGTCGCGCTGGCGCCAGTTCAGCGCGCTGACCAAGCCGCGCGTGGTGCAGCTCATCGTGTTCTGCGCAGCCATCGGCATGCTGTTGGCCGTGCCCGGCTGGCCGTCGCTGCCTGCTTGGGGCGTGGCCCTGGCGGCCTCGATCGGCATCTGGCTGGTGGCCAGCGCCGCCGCAGCCTTCAACTGCCTGGTCGAGCAGACCATCGATTCGAAGATGAAGCGCACGGCCTGGCGCCCGACAGCGAAGGGCGAGCTGAGCAACACCCAGACCCTCAGCTTCGCCGTGCTGCTGTGCGTGGCCGGCATGGCCGTGCTGTGGGTCTGGGTCAATGCGCTGACGATGTGGCTCACCTTCGCCACCTTTGTCGGCTATGCAGTGATCTACACCGTGTTGCTGAAGCCGGCGACGCCGCAGAACATCGTGATCGGGGGTGCCTCGGGCGCCATGCCGCCGGTGCTGGGCTGGGCCGCGATGCGCGGAGAACTCGGCGCCGAACCGTGGATCCTCTGCCTGATCATCTTTCTGTGGACGCCGCCGCATTTCTGGGCGCTGGCGCTCTACCGCGCCGAAGACTATGCGCGGGCCGGTCTGCCGATGCTGCCGGTGACGCACGGCAACGACTTTACGCGCCTGCAGATCCTGCTCTACACCTTCGTGCTGTTCGCCGCGACCCTGCTGCCCTTCGTCTACGGCATGAGCGGCTGGTTCTACCTGGTCGCGGCCTGCGCGTTGGGTGTGGGCTTCTGCGGCCATGCTTTCCGGCTGTGGCGCCACTACAGCGAAGCGCTGGCGCGACGCACCTTCCGTTTCTCGATCTGGCACCTGTCGCTGCTGTTCGCGGCCTTGCTGCTCGACCACTACCTGGGCCCGCTGCTGCGGGGTACGCCATGATGATGCGCAGGCTCGCCGTTCTCACCGTCTGTGCCGCGCTCGGGCTGCTGGCCGCCTGCGACCCGGCGGCCAAGCCCGCCGAGCCCTTCAAGGGCATCGACATCACCGGCGCGACTACGCACGCGACTTCGCTCTGAGCGACGTCGAGGGGCACCCGCGCACGCTGGCCGACTTCAAGGGCAAGGCGACCGTGGTGTTCTTCGGATACACACAGTGCCCCGATGTCTGCCCCACCACGATGGCCGAACTGGCCGCCGTGAAGAAGCAGCTCGGCGCGGACGGCGACAAGCTGCAGGCGGTCTTCATCACCGTCGATCCGGAGCGCGACACGCCGGAGATCCTGAAGGCCTATATGAGCAGCTTCGACCCGAGCTTCGTCGCGCTGCGCAGCACGCCTGAGCAGACCCAGGCGGTCGCGAAGTCCTTCAAGGCCTTCTTCCGCAAGGTCCCGGGCAAGGCGGCGGACAGCTACACGATGGACCACACGGCGGGCGCGTACGTCTACGATCCGCAAGGGCGGCTCCGTCTGTTCGTGCGCTACGGACAGCCGATCGAGGCCTGGGTGGCCGATCTGAAGCAGTTGCTGGCCTGAAAAAAGGCCGGCCCCATGAACAAAGCGGCCCGCGGGCCGCTTTGTCGTCGCCGCAAGGCACGTCAGGGACTCAGGCGTAGGCGGCCAGCGCCTTGCGCATCTTCTTCATGGCGGCTACCTCGATCTGGCGGATCCGCTCGGCGCTGACGCCGTACTCGGCGGCCAGTTCATGCAGCGTCATGCCGCCCGAACCGTTGTCGTTGACCTTGAGCCAGCGTTCCTCGACGATGCGTCGGCTGCGCGCGTCCAGCACGTCCAGCGCCTCGCCGATGCCGTCGCCGGCCAGCGCGTCACGGCGCTGGGCGTCGAGCACACGCGTCGGCTCGTGGCGGTCGTCGGCCAGATAGGCGATCGGCGCGTAGCTCTCGTCGCCGTCGTCGGTCTGCGGATCGAGCGCGACATCGCCACCCGACAGGCGCGTCTCCATCTCGATCACTTCCTCGCGCTTGACCTTGAGTTCACTGGCCACGATGTCGATCTCGGCATCGGTCAGCGTGCTGCGGTGCAGGTCGCTGTCGGTGGCATCGCCCTTGAAACCCTGCTTCATCGAGCGCAGGTTGAAGAACAGCTTGCGCTGCGCCTTCGTGGTCGCCAGCTTGACCATGCGCCAGTTGCGCAGCACGTACTCGTGAATCTCGGCCTTGATCCAGTGCAGCGCATAGCTGACCAGTCGCACGCCCTGGTTGGGGTCGAAGCGCTTGACGGCCTTCATCAGGCCGACATTGCCTTCCTGGATCAGGTCGCCGTGAGGGAGTCCGTAGCCCAGGTACTGACGCGATACCGACACGACCAGACGCAAGTGCGACAGCACCAAGCGACCGGCAGCCTCGAGGTCGTGTTCGTCACGCAGCCGCTGGCCGAGCGACTGCTCTTCCTCGAGCGTCAGCATCGGCAGGCGGTTCACGGCGGCGATATAGGCATTCAGGTCGCCGAGAGACGGGACCAGCGCCCACGGATCGCGCACCGTCAGCGCCTGCGAGCCCGCGGAAGTGTTCAGGGACAGCGTGGTGTTCATGGCATCGAAAGACATCCAGAACCTCCTTTCGTTCCATCAATATTAGCACTCACGTAAAACGAGTGCTAAAACTCCAAGACGGAAGGGCCAAGGACTGCCCGGATCACACTGCTTCGATCGGGCAAGCCGAAACCTCTTCGATAGTGAGCATATGCTTACAAATGCCGCTGCGGTCGAGGTGCGATGGCCCGTCACCCCGGGCGCTGCGAGCTCGCTAGACTGCGTTTCTTACCCGGAGACCGCCATGGCCGCCAGCTTCCATTGGGACGACCCCTTGCTGCTCGACAGCCAGCTGAGCGAGGACGAACGCGCTGTGCGCGACGCCGCGCAGGCTTACTGCCAGGACCGCCTGGCGCCTCGTGTGCTGGAGGCCTTTCGCCACGAGAAGACCGACCCGGCCATCTTCCGCGAGATGGGCGAGCTCGGCCTGCTCGGCGCCACGCTTCCCGAAGCCTATGGTGGCGCCGGCCTCAACCACGTTTGTTACGGCCTGGTGGCCCGCGAGGTCGAGCGTGTCGATTCCGGATACCGCTCGATGATGAGCGTGCAGAGCTCGCTCGTCATGGTGCCCATCCACGCCTTCGGGACCGAAGCCCAGAAACAGAAGTACCTGCCCAAGCTCGCCCGCGGCGAATGGATCGGCTGCTTCGGCCTCACCGAGCCCAACCACGGTTCCGACCCCGGCAGCCTGGCCACGCGCGCGCGCGCCGTGCAGGGCGGCTACGTCCTCAGCGGCGCCAAGATGTGGATCACCAACAGCCCCATCGCCGACGTCTTCGTTGTCTGGGCCAAGGACGATGGCGGGCAGATCCGAGGCTTCATCCTGGACAAGGGCATGAAGGGCCTGGAAGCCCCTGCGGTGCACGGCAAGGTCGGCCTGCGGGCCTCGCTCACCGGCGAGATCGTCATGGACGAGGTGTTCTGTCCCGAGGAGAACGCCTTTCCCGAGGTGCGCGGCCTGAAGGGGCCCTTCACCTGCCTCAACAGCGCCCGCTACGGCATCGCCTGGGGAGCGCTGGGTGCTGCGGAGGACTGTTTCCACCGCGCCCGCCAGTACGTGCTCGACCGCCCGCAGTTCGGCCGGCCGCTGGCGGCCAACCAGCTGATCCAGAAGAAGCTTGCCGACATGCAGACCGAGATCACGCTGGGTCTGCAGGGCTGCCTGCGGCTGGGGCGCATGAAGGACGAAGGCACGGCGGCGGTCGAGATCACCAGCATCATGAAGCGCAACTCCTGCGGCAAGAGCCTGGAGATCGCCCGGATGGCGCGCGACATGATGGGCGGCAACGGCATCTCTGACGAGTTCGGCGTGGCGCGCCACCTGGTCAACCTCGAGGTGGTCAACACCTACGAGGGCACGCACGACGTGCATGCCCTGATCCTCGGGCGGGCCATCACGGGAATCCAGGCGTTCTGCTGAGGCCGGATCGCGCGGCCGGCGTGCATCTCCCCTCAGGTTGGCGTCAGCCCACCGTCAGTACGCTGCCGAACGCAGCGGAGACGATGCGGGTCGACGGGGAGGCAGGCCTGCGCGCTACAGTGCGGGCCATGGTCATCGCTTCCACTTCGAACATGATTCACCGTTCCAAGGCACTCGCGCAAGACCCATCCTCCATGCACATCCTGCTGGCTGAAGACGACCCGGCACTGGCCGAGTCGACGGCGCGCGCACTGCGCTCGCAAGGCTGGGTGGTCGACCACACGCCCCGCGGGGAACCGGTCCCGACGTCTGTCAAGACGGATCCCTACGACCTCCTGATCCTCGACATCGGCCTGATCGGCATCGATGGCTTCGAGACGCTGCGTCGTGTGCGCGAGCAGGGCTCGACCCTGCCGGTCCTGATGCTGACCGCGCGCGACGCGATCGAGGATCGCGTGCACGGCCTCGAGATGGGCGCCGACGACTACCTCGTCAAGCCGTTCGCGCTGGCCGAGTTGATCGCGCGGGTGAAGGTGCTGACGCGCCGTCACCAGGCGCGCCAGGGCAGCGTGCTCTCGATGGGTGGGTTGCGCATGGACCTCGAGGCCAACCGGGCCTGGATCGGCGAACAGCCGCTCGATTTGTCGGCGCGCGAATGGGCGGTGCTCGAGTACCTGCTCAGCCGGGTCGGACATGTCGTCGGCAAGGAGCAGATTCTGCAGGCCATCAGTGGCTGGGACGATGCGCTGTCGGAGAACGCGGTCGAGGTCTACGTCTCGCGCCTGCGGCCGAAGATCGAGCCGGCCGGCCTGCGCATCCGCGCCGTGCGCGGCTTCGGCTACCTCGTGGAAGAAGTCGCCGGAGCCGCTCCCTCCGTGCAGTGATGCTCAACAGCCTGAAGGCCACCCTCCTGCTGTGGGTGGTGCTCCTCACGGTGCTGATCGCGCCGGTGCGGCTGTTCTTTGACCTGCGCGGCCAGCTGCAGCGCACCAGCGATGCCTACGACGTCGGACTGAGCGACTGGGCCTTGGCGCTGGGCAACCTGGTGCACGTGATCGACGGGCAGATGGAGTTCGAGCTGAACCAGCAGACCGAGCAGTCGCTGCGCACGAGCGCAACGGACACCACCTACTACATCGTGCTCGACGCCGACGGCCAGCGGCTGGCTGGCGACGCCCCGCTGGCCAGTCCGCCGATCACGCTCGCTCGTGGCGAGCGCCGGATGTTCAACACGCGGGTCGACGATCATCCCGTGCGGATGGCGGTGCACGCGGTCGAGTGCGGCGCCCGGCTGTGTCAGGTTCGCGTGGCGGAGACGCTGGTCAAGCGGGACAAGGCGCGCAACGAATCGCTGGTCCTGACACTGACGCTCGCGCTGGTGTTCGCATTGGTGTTCGCGGTGGCGATCTGGTGGGTGGTGCGGCACGCGATGCAGCCGCTCGAGTCCGTCAACGAGCAGCTGGCGCAGCGCTCGCTCGACGACCTGCGGCCCCTGCGTCGCGGGCGCATGCCCAGCGAGGTGCAGCCGCTCCTCAACGCGATCGACCAGCTGCTGCAGCGCGTGGCGGCCGACGCGACGCGGCAGCGCCATTTCATCGCCGATGCGGCACACCAGTTGCGCACCCCGCTGACTGCGCTGCGGACCGAGTCCGAGCTGGC
>NZ_AZND01000157.1:0-8011 GCF_000576205.1 Methylibium sp. T29
CCGCGCCGAACGCTCGCGCGTCTGCGCCCAGGTCTGTCGGCGCGCCCCGTGCACGACGGCCGGCAGGTCGCCGAACACCTCGGCGCTGCGTTCGACAAAACTGACGGGCGAGAGTGCGACGAAGTTCGCCGCGGTCTGGTCCAACCCCTGTTCGTAGATGCTGATGTTGCTGCTCATGGGATATCTCCTCGTGCCGTCGCCTCGGCGACAGGCCCGCTCGTGCGGCGGGTCGGAAAGACTATCCCACAGCCGGCGCTCGGCCGGCAGCGCGGTCAACCCGGAATCGTGTCGGCCAGCGTCGAGTCGGAGAACGGCACCGTGTGCTGCTCGCCGCGGTGGCGCGCCCAGTACGAGATGTCGTCGGCCGCCATCGGCTTGGCATACAGGAAGCCCTGCAGCTGGTCGCAACCCATCTCGACCAGCAGGTCGCGCTGGTCGGTCTCCTCCACGCCCTCGGCCACCACCTGCATGCCCAGCGCATGGGCCAGCCGGATCACCGCATCGACCACCGCGCGGGCGTCGCTGCTGCCGGCCAGGTCGCGGATGAAGCTGCGGTCGATCTTCAGCTGCCGGGCCCGCAGCTGGCGCAGGTAGCTGAGGCTGGAGTAGCCGGTGCCGAAGTCGTCGATCGACAGCTGCACGCCGATGGCCAGCAGGCCGTCGATCGCGCGCTGGGTGACGCGGGTGTCCTCCATCGCGACCGACTCGGTGATCTCGCAGATCAGCTGCGAAGCCTCGACCTGGTGCAGCGCCAGTGCGTCGGCCACCCGCTCCGTCAGGTCAGCCTGCATGAGCTGGTGCGCCGACAGGTTGATCGCCACGCGCATGTGCAGGCCTTCGTCGGCCCAGGCGCTCAGCTGCCGGCAGGCTTCGTCGATGACCCAGGCGCCGAGCGTGTTGATCAAGCCGAAGCGCTCGGCCACCGGGATGAAGGCCACCGGGCTCACCATGCCCCGTTGGGGATGGCGCCAGCGCATCAACGCCTCGACGCCGCGGATCGTCTCGGTACGCAGATCGACCTTGGGTTGGTAGTGCAGTTGCAGTTCGCCACGCTCCATCGCCGTGACGAGATCGTTGTACAGCGCCACCTGCTGGTCGGCGCCCTGGTTCATCGCCGACTCGTAGACCGCGTAGGTGCTGCCGCCACCCCGCTTCGCCTCGTACATCGCCGCATCGGCGTGCGCGATGAGGCGCCTGGCGTCGCCGGCGTCGGGGTACATCGCCACCCCGATCGAGCACGACAGGTGGACCGGCTGGCCGACCACGACGAGCGGCTCGCCCATGCTGGCCAGGGCGCGCTTCGCAACGTGGATGCAATCCCCCGCGCAGCTCACGTCCTCGACCAGCACGATGAATTCGTCGCCGCCCAGGCGGGCCAGCGTGTCGGCCGCGCGCACCGCCTCGCGCAGGCGCACGGCCACCGCTTGCAGCACCAGGTCGCCATGGGCATGACCGTAGGAATCGTTGATCGGCTTGAAGCCGTCGAGGTCGATGAACAGCACCGCCAGGCCCGCCGATGCCGAGGGCGTCGGCAGCTCGCGCAGCCGTTCGATACGGGCGACCGCCTGGCTCAGGCGCGACTCGAAGTAGCTGCGGTTGGGCAAGCCCGTCAACGCGTCCTGGTAGGCCAGGCGGCTCAGTTCGTCGTTGGCCGACTGGAGGCGTTCGTTGGCTTGCTGCAACGACTGCGACAGGCCGTCCGCGGTGGCCTGCATGCGCCGGTCGAAGACCGAGGTCACCAGCGTGATCGTCAGCATCAGCACGGTGGCCACGCTGACGATCAGCACCAGCGAGTCGCCGTTGATGCCGTCCAGACTCAGGCAGGCGCTGCCCTCGGGGAAGCCTGCAGCGGCCATGCCGCTGTAGTGCACGCCGCTGATCGCGAGTCCCATGACCACCGCTGCAGCGCACTGGTAGGCCAGCGCCGGCCAGCCGGCATGGCGGCGCATCCAGAAGAAGATCCGCAGAGCGGCAGCGGATGCGCTCACCGCAATCAACCCGGATGCCGCCACCCAGCGCGCATCCCACTGGATGCCCGGCGCCATCTCCAGTGCGGCCATGCCGATGTAGTGCATCGCCATGATGCCGCCGCCCATCGCCAGCGCCCCCCACACGTGCAGGCTGCGTGACAGCTGCTCCCGCCCGGCGATCCCCAGCGCCACCAGCGAGACCAGCAGCGCCACGCCCCACGACAGCAGCGTGGTCGAAACGCGGTAGCCGAGCGGGATCGTCAGGCTGAAGGCGTGCATGCCGACGAAGTGCATCGACCAGATGCCGCTGCCCATGACCAGGGCGCCGCCGATGCACCAGCACATCGACAGCACGCGGTCGGCACTGCGCACGCGCTTGGCCAGTTCGAGCGTGACGAACGAAGCCAGGATCGCGACAGCGATGGACAGCACGACCACGCGGGGGTCGTACAAGGGCTGGAGCAAGGACACGCGGAAGGTTCCTGTCGGGCCGTTCGCCGGCCCCTTGCGCAGCACGCCGGGCGTGCATCGGGAAAGGTATCGGCGCGCCGGGCGCGGACTTGAGCCTTCTGCCGCAGCGGCGCGGGCGCGCCGCGGTCGTGCACAGGTCACGCCGGTGGTGCCGCCGTGCATCAATAGGAGATCGTGTGCATATAATCGTTACCGTCAGGAGAGCGTTGCCGTCAGCACACCGACGGCAGCCGCCGAAGGCGCAGAGGACACACCTCGAACGCTCAGGCAAAAGGACTGGCAAACGCCTCCCAGCGGAGGCGTCCTCACTGGAGAGAGGCTGCACCCGGGGCAGCCCACCGAAGGGGCAAGCGGGTCGAGGTGCGACACACCGGAACCGGCCAATCTCTCAGGTAAAGCGGACAGCGAGGGCAGGCATCACCGGCAACGGTGGTTTCCTTCATGCCCTTGGAGTCGAGATGTCCGCACTAGCCGGCAGCCCTGCTGCCCCCCTGCTCACCACGCCCCTGCACGCGCTCCACCGCGAACTCGGCGCCAAGATGGTGCCCTTCGCCGGCTACGACATGCCGGTCAACTACCCGAGCGGCATCCTGGCCGAACACCGCCAGTGCCGCGATGCGGCCGCGCTGTTCGACGTGTCGCACATGGGCCAGATCCGGCTGGTTGGCGACGACCTGCAGCAGGCCGCGCTCGCGCTCGAGACCCTGGTGCCGATGGACGTGCTCGGCCTCGGTGTCGGCAAGCAGCGCTACGCCTTCTTCACGAACGCCGGCGGCGGCCTGCTCGACGACTTGATGGTCACCCGGCGCGAGAACGACCTGCTGCTGATCGTCAACGCCGCCTGCAAGGACGCCGACCTGCACCACCTGCAGGCGCACATCGGCCACCGCTGCACGGTGCAGCCCCTGCCCGAGCGAGCGCTGCTGGCCCTGCAGGGGCCGAAGGCCGTCACGGCCCTGGCGCGGTTGAACCCCGGCGTGAGCGCCCTCACCTTCATGACCGGCGGCGCCTTCACGCTGGTCGGCTCCGACTGCTACCTCACCCGTTCCGGCTACACCGGCGAGGACGGCTTCGAGATCTCGGTGCCGGCCACCCACGCCGAGGCGCTGGCGCGCGAGCTGCTCGCCCAGCCCGAGGTCGCGCCGGCCGGCCTGGGCGCGCGCGACACCCTGCGCCTCGAAGCAGGGTTGTGCCTCTACGGGCATGACATCCACACCGCCACCACGCCGATCGAGGCCGGACTGTCCTGGGCCATCCAGAAAGTGCGGCGCGCCGGCGGCGCGCGGGCCGGTGGCTACCCCGGGGCGACCGTCATCGACGCCCAGTACGCCGGCGGCGTGAGCGAGCGCCGCGTGGGCCTGATCGGCCTGGAGCGGGTGCCGGTGCGCGAGGCACCGAACTCGTCGACAGCCACGGCCATCGCATCGGCCGGGTGACCAGCGGCACCCTCGGTCCGACCGTCAACCAGCCGATCGCGATGGCCTGCATCGCCAGCAACCATGCCTCCGTCTCGGACGAGGTGTTCGCCATGGTGCGCGGGAAGCGGCTGCCCATGCGCGTGGTCGCCCTGCCCTTCACGCCGCACCGCTACGTGCGTGCCTGACACTCCAGCCTCGCCCCTCTTCGTCAACCTTCCGGCCCACGCTCGACTCAGGCCGTCCATCCTTTCAGGAGCCTCCATGACCACCAAGTTCACGACCGACCACGAGTGGATCAACATCGAAGACCACGATGCCGCCGTCGTCGGCATCACGCTGCACGCGCAGGATGCGCTCGGCGACGTGGTGTTCGTCGACCTGCCGGCGGTCGGCACGTCCTACAAGAAGGGCGACATCGCCGGCGTCGTCGAGTCCGTCAAGGCGGCGGCCGACCTCTACATGCCGGTCAGCGGCGAGGTGGTCGAGGTCAACGAGGCGCTGCGCAACGACCCGGCACTGGCCAACAGCGACCCGCTGGGCGAGGGCTGGTTCTTCAAGGTCAGGATCGCCGACATGACCGAGTTCGACCAGCTGATGGACGCACCCGGCTACGACGCGCTGCTCAAGACGCTCTGAGGCACCACGCGGCCACGCCATCCCGCTGGCCGCCTGCTTGTCCTCCTGCTGTCACGACCCCCCTGGCTGTCCGGTCCACCGCCCTTCCTTCCCTCACGGAGCACACCATGCTCAGGCCCCTCGCCCTGCCCCTCGCCGCACTCGAACACACCACCGACTTCGCCGGCCGTCACATCGGCATCGATCCCGCCGACGAACAGCACATGCTGTCGGTGATCGGCGCGGCTTCGCGCCAGGCCATGATCGAGGCCATCGTCCCGCGCAGCATCGCCCGCGCGCGCCCGATGGTGCTGCCCGAACCCGTCGGCGAGGTCCAGGCGCTGGCCGAGCTGAAGGCGATCGCCGCGAAGAACCGCGTGTACCGCAGCTACATCGGGCAGGGCTACCACGGAACGCACACGCCGGGCGTCATCCTGCGCAACATCCTCGAGAACCCGGCCTGGTACACCGCCTACACGCCCTACCAGGCCGAGATCTCGCAGGGTCGGCTCGAGGCGCTGGTGAATTTCCAGACCATGGTGTGCGACCTGACCGGCATGGCGATCGCCAACGCCTCGATGCTCGACGAGGCCACCGCCGCCGCCGAGGCCATGACATTGGCCCGACGCAGCGTGAAGAGCAAGAGCGCCACGGTCATCGTGGCTTCGGATTGCCACCCGCAGACCATCGAGGTGATCCGCACGCGCGCGCGGCCGCTGGGCATCGAGGTGCTGGTGGGCCTGGTGCCGGAGCTGATGGCGCAGCACGAGTACTTCGCCGTGATCGCACAGTACCCGGCGACCGGCGGCATCGTGCACGACATGAAGCCTTATGTGGATGCGGCGCATGCCAGCGGTGCGGCCTTCGTCGTCGCCGCCGACCTGCTGGCGCTGACGCTGCTCACGCCGCCCGGTGAATGGGGTGCCGATATCGCCATCGGCAGCACCCAGCGCTTCGGCATGCCGATGGGCGCCGGCGGCCCGCACGCGGCCTTCCTGGCCTGCCGTGACGAGTTCAAGCGCTCGATGCCGGGACGCCTGGCCGGCGTGAGCGTCGACGCGCACGGCCGGCCCGCCTACCGGCTGGCGTTGCAGACGCGCGAGCAGCACATCCGCCGCGAGAAGGCCACGTCGAACATCTGCACCGCCCAGGTGCTGCCGGCGGTGGTGGCGAGCATGTATGCGGTCTACCACGGACCTCAGGGGCTCAAGCGCATCGCGCAGCGCGTGGCGAGCTACACCGCCATCCTGGCGCACGGCCTGCGCGCGATGGGCTTCGAGCTCGCCGGTGACAGCGCCTTCGACACGCTGTGCGTCGAGACCGGCATCGAAACCAATGCCATCGCCCGCCGCGCCCGCGATGCCGGAGCGAACCTGCGACGCCTGTCGGCCACGCAGCTCGGCATCACGCTGGACGAGACCACCACGCGCGAAGATCTCACCGCGCTGTGGTCATGGTTCGCGCGCTCCGAGGGCATGGTGCCCAACGTCGCTGCGTTCGCGCACGGCGCCGACCCGCTGATCCCCAGCGAGCTGCGCCGCACCAGCGCCTACCTGACCCACCCGGTCTTCAACAGCCACCACAGCGAGACCGAGATGCTGCGCTACCTGCGCAGCCTGGCCGACAAGGACCTCGCGCTCGACCGCACGATGATCCCGCTGGGTTCGTGCACCATGAAGCTCAACGCGACCAGCGAGATGATCCCGATCACCTGGCCCGAGTTCGCGCACATCCACCCGTTCGCCCCGGCCGAGCAGCTGGCCGGCTATGCCGAACTCGACGCCCAGCTGCGCCAGTGGCTGTGCGAGGCCACCGGCTACGCCGGCATCAGCCTGCAGCCCAACGCCGGCTCGCAGGGCGAATATGCCGGCCTGCTGGCGATCCAGGCCTGGCATGCCTCGCGCGGCGACGCGCAGCGCGACGTCTGCCTGATCCCCGAGTCGGCGCACGGCACCAACCCGGCGAGCGCCCAGATGGCCGGCATGCGCGTGGTGGTGACGAAGTGCGACGCCGAGGCAACGTCGACCTCGACGACCTGCGCGCCAAGTGCGAGCAGCACAGCTCGCAACTGGCCGCCGTGATGGTCACCTACCCGTCGACCTACGGCGTGTTCGACCCGCACATCAAGGCGCTGTGCGCACTGGTCCACCAGCACGGCGGCCGGGTCTACGTGGACGGCGCGAACATGAACGCGCTGGTCGGCGTGGCCGCGCCGGGCGAGTTCGGCGGCGACGTGAGCCACCTCAACCTTCACAAGACCTTCTGCATTCCGCACGGCGGCGGCGGCCCGGGCGTGGGCCCGGTGTGCGTGGTCGAGGACCTGGTGCCCTTCCTGCCGACGCACCGCACGGGCGCCTCGGCGAGCTCCGTGGATGCCTACGTCGGCAGCGCGGTCGAGCCGACGCCGGGCCGCCCCAAGGTGGCGAGCGCCCTCTCGGGGGGCAGCGAAGTGCCCGCAGGGCCGAGCGTGGGGGCCGTCAGTGCTTCGCCGCTGGGCAACGCGGCGGTGCTGCCGATCAGCTGGATGTACGTCCGCATGATGGGTGCAGCCGGCCTGACCGCTGCGACCGAGACCGCGATCCTGAGCGCGAACTACATCGCCGCGCGGCTGGCCGACCACTACGACATCCACTTCAGCGGCGAGGTCGACGGGCTCAAGGGCGGCGGTGTCGCCCACGAGTGCATCCTCGACCTGCGCCCGCTGAAGGACAGCAGCGGCGTCAGCGCCGAGGACGTGGCCAAGCGCCTGATCGACTACGGCTTCCACGCGCCGACGCTGAGCTTCCCGGTCGCCGGCACGCTGATGGTCGAGCCGACCGAGAGCGAGTCGCTGCACGAGCTCGACCGCTTCTGCGACGCACTGATCGCGATCCGCGCCGAGATCGCCCGGGTCGAGCAAGGCCACTGGCCGCAGGACGACAACCCGCTCAAGCACGCGCCGCACACCGCCGAGGCGCTGCTGAAGGCCGACTGGCCGCACCCCTACTCGCGTGAGGAGGCCGCCTACCCGGTGAGCAGCCTGCGGCGTCAGAAGTACTGGGCACCGGTCGGTCGCGTCGACAACGTGCACGGCGACCGCAACCTGTTCTGCAGCTGCGTGCCGCTGAGCGCCTACGCCGAAGCCGACAAGCAGGCATGAAGGACCAGTTCGCCAGCGACAACTGGGCCGGCCTCGCACCGCAGGCGCTGGCCGCCCTGCTGGAGGCGAACGGCGGCAGCCATGCGCCGGCCTACGGCGACGATGTCTGGACGCAGCGCGCCTGCGACGCGGTGCGCCGGGTGTTCGACACCGACTGCGAGGTGTACTTCGTCTTCAACGGCACCGCGGCCAACGCGCTGTCGCTCGCCGCGCTGTGCCGACCCTACGAGGCTGTGGTGTGCACCCCGCTGGCGCACATCGCGGCGGACGAATGCAATGCGGTGGGCTTCATGGGCCAGGGCGTCTCGCTGCTGACCTGCGACGACGGCTCCGATGCCGCCCGGCGCGCGAAGCTCACGCCCGCGGCGCTGGACGCCGCGGCCCGCCGGCGCCGCGAT
>NZ_AZND01000158.1:0-8007 GCF_000576205.1 Methylibium sp. T29
CGCGCGGGAGGCGAACATCGCGCCCTGCCGGTCGTAGACCACCACCGGCGTGGCCGGGGTGATGCCCAGGCGCGTCAGCGTTGCGGCGAAGGCTCGCGCGTCGGCAGCGGGTGGCGGCCGCGGAAGCGGCCGTCGGCGGCCGGCGTGTGGTCGGCCAGGTCGCGGTCGAGGTGCAGGTAGTGGGCGCCGGGCAGATGGCCCTCGCGGTAGCTGCGTTCGCCGGCCGCGGGATCGGCCAGGTCGAACGAGGTGTCGACCACGACGGTCGGCGCGCCGGCAGCCAGCCGCTCGCGTAGCGCCTCCGCGTCGATCAGCGGCATGGGCAGGGTCGAGGCAACACGGTTCAACTCACTTCTCCTCGCAAGCGACCCGAGGCAGCGCGCGGCCGCCGCGGATCCGGCTCCGCCGGTCCGCCAGCGGCGCCCCTGGAGGGGGAGCGCCGAAGGCGCAACGGGGGTGGGTCATGTTTCAAGGGTCGATTGCACCGCATCCCGCGGCGCCGCGCGGTTGCGCAACTGCGTGGCGGCGATGCCGGCAGCCACCACCAGCGCCATGCCGCCCAGCGCCATCGGCGTGACCGGGTCGTCGAACAGCAGCGCGCCGAAGATGAAGGAATAGACGATACCGAGGTACTGCAGGCTGGCGTTCACCAGCGGTCGCCCGGTGGCGTAGGCGCGCGTCATCAGCAACTGCGCGGCGGTGGCGAAGCCGCCGACAGCGAGCAGCATCAGCGCCGCGAAGGTGTCGGTGTGGGCCGTGAACCCGCCGGACGGCAGCGCCGTCAGCAGGCCGGCCGCCATGCCGCCGACGGAGAAATAGAACACCACCCGCGGCTCCGGTTCGCCGGCCCGGCCGAGCGCGGTGACCTGCAGGTAGGCCACCGCCGACAGCAGGCCCGACAGCAGGCCCATCAGGCCGTACCAGAGCTGGTCGCGCTCCATCGTCGGCCGCAGGATCAGCGCCACGCCGATGAAGCCGACCAGCACGGTCGCGATCAGCCGGCCGTCGGTGCGCGCGCCGCCGAGCATGATCGCGCCGCCGATCAGGAACAGCGCCATCCACACCGAGGACATGTAGTTCAGCGTCATCGCGGTCGCCAGCGGCAGGCCGGCGATCGAGTAGAACCACAGGCTGAGCGCGGTGACGCCGCTGGCGCTGCGCCAGAAGTGCATCGCCGGCACCGGCGTGCGCACGCCGTCACCTCGCCGGTGCAGCAGCGCCGCCATCGACAGCGCGCCGATGAGCCCGCGGTAGAACACGATCTCGCCGGTGCCGTAGTGCGCCGAGGCGTACTTGACGCACACGCTCATCGCCGCGAACAGCAGCGTGGCGAGCATCATCAACAAGGAGGCAGGCATTGCGCGGGTCCGGAACCGGAAGGCGGGCCGCGCTGGGCGACCCTGGGGCGGCGCGGCGGTCAGCGCGGCAGCGCGATGCGCCGCCGATACCACTCGTGGAAGTGCTGCATGCCGTCTTCCATCGGGCTCTGGTAGGGGCCGAACTCGTCGTCGCCACGTCGCCACAGCGCCTCGCGCCCGGCATCCATGCGCAGCGCGATCTCGTCGTCCTCCACGCAGGTCTCCATGTAGGCGGCCTGCTGCGCCTCGACGAACTCGCGCTCGAACGCGGCGATCTCCTCGGGGTAGAAGAACTCGACCACGTTGAGCGTCTTGCGCGGCCCCTGCGGCACCAGGGTCGAGACCACCAGCACATGCGGGTACCACTCCAGCATCACCGTCGGGTGGTAGGTCAGCCAGATGGCACCGTGCTTCGGCGGCGCGCTGTCGTGCGCGTCGCGGCGGTAGTTCAGCAGCGCCTGGTGCCAGCGGCCATAGACGTCGGAGCCGGGCTTGCCCAGCGCCTCGCCGGCATGGCGCGCCACGCCGACGGTCTGCAGCGAGTGCTCGGGGCCCATTTGCCAGCGCAGATCGTCGCAGGCGACGAAGTTGCCGAGCCCGGGGTGGAAGGGGCCGACGTGGTAGTCCTCGAGGTAGACCTCGATGAAGGTCTTCCAGTTGTAGTCGCACTGGTGCAGGTGCACGCGGTCGAACACATAGCCCGAGAAGTCGAACTCCGGCGGCAGCGCGAGGCCGGCCAGGTCGGCGTGCACGTCGCGACCGATCCGCTGGCCGTTCACCTCCCGCGGCGCCTCGAACAGCAGCCCGTTCCACTGCTGCACCGGGTAGTTGTTCAGGTGCAGGCAGGGGTCGTCTGGGAAGTGCGGCGCGCCGACCAGCTGCCCCGACAGGTCGTAGGTCCAGCGGTGCAGCGGGCAGACGATGTGGTCCTTCGTGTTGCCGCGCCCGCGCAGCATCACCGCCTGGCGGTGGCGGCAGACGTTGGAGATCAGCTCGATGCCCTGCGGCGTGCGCACCAGCGCCCGGCCTTCGCCTTCCTGCAGAAGCGCATGGTGGTCGCCGACCTCGGGCACCGAGAGCGCGTGCCCGACGTAGCGCGGGCCAGGTCGGATGATGAGCTCCTCCTCGCGGCGGTACAGATCCTCGTCGAAATAGCTCGACACGGGCAGCTGCGCGCGGCTGCGCCCGAGGACTTCGCGGGTGATGCTCAGGTCGGACATGATCCGAAGGGGTCTCCGATATCCGGTGCCGGCCGTCGGTGACGGCTTGGGCGCACGCCGTCACGGCGACGGCAGGGGCACCTGCGTGCTGCAGGGAGGAGATGGGATTCTATCGGCCTCTGCTCCGGGAGCCGGGGGAGGCGCGGTCCGATGACAGCAATCCCTAGGGCCATTGCGCGGCGGAGCCTGTGGAGGCGCCTCACAAATGCTCACGCACCCCGGCATGGCTTGACGCCCGGCTGACTACAATCAGGTTTTGACGCGATCACATGGCCAAGCAAGCACACGCCAGCGGGCCCAGCCCCTCGATTCCTGACGCCGAACCCGCCAGCTACGAGGCGGCGCTGGTGGAGCTCGAACAACTGGTCGCGGCCATGGAGGCCGGCCAGTTGCCGCTTGATCGCCTGCTCGACAGCTACCGCCGCGGCGCGGTCCTGCTCGGCTACTGCCGCGGGCGCCTCGAAGCGGTGGAGCAGCAGGTGCAGGTGCTCGAGGCCGGCGAACTCAAGCCCTGGGCCACGGCGGCATGAAGCGCGACGAATTCGACGCCTGGTCGCGCGACCGCCTCGAGCAGGTCGAGGCGGCGCTGGAACGCTGGGTGCCGGCGCTGGCGCCGGCCGGCCTGGGCGACGCCATGCGCTACGGCGTGCTCGATGGCGGCAAGCGCCTGCGTCCGTTGCTGGTGCTGTCGGCGGCCGAGGCCGTCGGCGCGACCGACAGCGAGGCCGCCCTGCGCGCAGCCTGCTCGGTGGAATTGATTCACGCCTACTCGCTGATCCACGATGACATGCCCTGCATGGACGACGACGTGCTGCGGCGCGGCAAGCCCACCGTGCACGTGAAGTTCGGGCAGGCGCAGGCCATGCTGGCCGGCGATGCGATGCAGGCCCTGGCCTTCGAGGTGCTGACCCCCGAGGACGACAGCGTGCCGCTGGCGCTGCAGGCCCGACTGTGCGGACTGCTGGCCCGTGCCGCCGGGCAGGACGGCATGGCCGGTGGGCAGGCGATCGACCTGGCCAGCATCGGCCGGCCGCTCGACGAGCAGTCGCTGAGCGACATGCACCGCCGCAAGACCGGTGCGCTGCTGCAGGCCAGCGTCATGATGGGTGCGGCCTGCGGCGATGCGAGCGCGCAGGCCCGGCAGGCGCTTTCCGAGTACGGTGCGGCGCTCGGCCTGGCCTTCCAGGTGGTCGACGACATCCTCGACGTCACCCAGGCCTCCTCCACGCTCGGCAAGACCGCCGGCAAGGACGCCGACCAGAACAAGCCCACCTACGTGACCGTGCTCGGCCTGAGCGCGGCGAAGCGCCGGGCCCAGACGCTGCGCGAGCAGGCCCAGGCGGCGCTGGCCCGCAGCGGCCTGCCCGACGCGGCCTGGCTCAGCGTGCTGGCCGACAAGGTCGTCGAGCGCGATTGCTGAACCGTCCATGAAGTCCTATCCCTTGCTGTCCACCATCGACCAGCCGGCCGACCTGCGCGGCCTGTCGCGCGCCGAGCTCAAGCAACTGGCGCAGGAGCTGCGCGACCACGTGCTGACCAGCGTGTCGCAGACCGGCGGCCACCTGTCGAGCAACCTCGGCACGGTGGAGCTGACGATCGCGCTGCACCACGTCTTCAACACGCCGCAGGACCGGCTGGTGTGGGACGTGGGCCACCAGACCTATCCGCACAAGATCCTGACCGGCCGTCGTGACCGCATGGCCGGCCTGCGGCAGCTCGGTGGCATCAGCGGCTTCCCGCGCCGTGACGAGAGCGAGTACGACACCTTCGGCACGGCGCACTCGTCGACCTCCATCTCCGCCGCGCTCGGCATGGCGCTGGCGGCCAAGATCAAGGGCGAGGATCGCCGTTCGGTCGCGATCATCGGCGACGGCGCGATGACCGCCGGCATGGCCTTCGAGGCGCTCAACAACGCCGGCGTGTCCGGCGCCAACATGCTGGTGGTGCTGAACGACAACGACATGTCGATCTCGCCGCCGGTGGGCGCGCTGAACCGCTACTTCGCGCGGCTGATGTCCGGGCGCTTCTACAGCGCGGCCCGCCAGGGCGCCAAGAGCGTGCTGAAGAACGCGCCGCCGCTGCTCGAGCTGGCGCGCCGCTTCGAGGAGCACGCCAAGGGCATGATCGTGCCCAGCACCATCTTCGAGGAATTCGGGTTCACCTACGTCGGCCCGATCGACGGCCACGACCTCGACTCCCTGATCCCGACGCTGGAGAACCTGCGCGACCGCAAGGGCCCGCAGTTCCTGCACGTGGTCACGAAGAAGGGCTACGGCTACAAGCTGGCCGAGGCCGACCCGGTGGCCTATCACGGCCCGGGCAAGTTCAACCCGGCCGAGGGCCTGAAGAAGGCCGCCCCCGGCAAGCCCAGCTTCACCCAGGTGTTCGGCCAGTGGCTGTGCGACATGGCGGCGAAGGACACGCGCCTGGTCGGCATCACGCCCGCCATGCGCGAGGGCTCCGGCATGGTGGAGTTCGAGCAGCGCTTCCCGGACCGCTACTTCGACGTCGGCATCGCCGAGCAGCACGCCGTGACCTTCGCCGCCGGCCTGGCCTGCGAAGGGCTGAAGCCGGTGGTGGCGATCTACTCCACCTTCCTGCAGCGCGGCTACGACCAGTTGATCCACGACGTCGCGATCCAGAACCTGCCGGTCGTGTTCGCGCTCGACCGGGCCGGCATCGTCGGCGCCGACGGCGCCACGCACGCCGGGGCCTACGACATCGCCTACGTCCGCTGCGTGCCCCACCTCAGCCTGATCGCGCCGGCCGACGAGAACGAATGCCGCCAGGCGCTGACCGCTGCGTTCGAGCAGCAACATCCGGTGGCCGTGCGCTACCCCGCGGTGCGGGCGTCGGCGTGGCCGTCCAGCCCGAGCTGACGGCGCTGCCCTGGGGACGCGGCGAACTGCGGCGCGAGGCGCGCGGCGGCGGTCGCCGGATCGCGATCCTGGCCTTCGGTACGCTGCTCTATCCGGCGCTGGCCGCGGCCGAGAAGCTCGACGCGACGGTGGCCAACATGCGCTTCATCAAGCCGCTGGACACCGAGCTGGTGCTGAGCCTCGCGCGCAGCCACGAGGCCCTGGTCACGGTGGAAGAAGGCTGCCTGCAGGGCGGCGCCGGCAGCGCGGTGCTCGAGGCGCTGCAGGCCGCCGGCGTCAACCTGCCGGTGCTCACGCTGGGCCTGCCCGACGAGTTCGTGGAGCACGGCGACCCGGCCAAGCTGCTCGCGCAGCTGGGCCTGGACGCCGCGGGCATCGAGCAGAGCATCCTCAAGCGCTTCGGCGCCAAGCTCGAGCTGGTGCGGCCGGCGATCAACGGCTGAGGACTATCGCCGCCATCGAGGCGACAAGGCCCCTGTCGCCCTTGCAACAGCCGCGTCTGATACAAACTGTCATGCTCGCGAACGAATTCAACGCCCGAAGCCGCACACGCCGGCCGGCGCGACGCCCATGAACGACATGACCCACGCCTCTGCCCTCGGCCTGACGCAACACATCCCCGACACGCAGAGCGAGCGCGACGAACGCCATCTGGCGATCCAGCGTGTCGGCGTCAAGGAAGTGCGCTATCCGCTCACCGTGCGCATCGGCGAACAGCTCTCGCCGACCGTGGCGTCCTGGAGCTCGATGTGGCGCTGCCGGCCGAGCAGAAGGGCACCCACATGTCGCGCTTCGTCGCCTGGCTCGACGCCCTCAGCGCCTCCGGCAAGCCGCTCGACGCCACCGCGCTGCGCGACGAGCTGGCGGTGATGCTCGACAAGCTGCATGCGGTCGAGGGGCGCATCGAGGCGCGCTTCCCGTTCTTCATCCGCAAGCATGCGCCGGTGTCCGGCGTGTCGAGCCTGCTCGACTACCAGGGCGCCTGGATCGCCGAGCACCGTGCCGGTAGCGGCACGACGGTGTGGTGCGAGGTGGTGGTGCCGGTCAAGAGCCTGTGCCCGTGCTCGAAGGAGATCTCCGACTACGGCGCGCACAACCAGCGCTCGCACGTGACGATCCGCGCCGAGGTCCACGGTGAGCTCGGCTTCGAGGCGCTGGTGCGCTTCGCCGAGGCCTCGGCGTCGAGCGAGATCTGGGGCCTGCTGAAGCGCCCCGACGAGAAGTGGATCACCGAGCGCGCCTACGAGAACCCGAAGTTCGTCGAGGACCTGGTGCGCGACGTGGCGCTGCGGCTCAACGCCGACGCCCGCATTGGACGCTACCGCGTCGAGGTCGAGAACTTCGAGTCGATCCACAACCATTCGGCATTCGCGGTCATCGAACGCGAATGAGCTCGCGCGCAGCGCGGGCGGCGCCGGGTCGGCGCCCGAAGGGTTGCGGCAACGGCTCACTTCGCGCAGCGAAAGTGAGCGTTGTCACAACCCACACCGAAACTCAGGCCTTCGCCGTCATCGAACGCGAATGACGCGCCGGTGAGCGGCGGCCGCGGCCGCCCTCAGCCCCCCAGCATCTCGATCGGCCAGCCCTCGAACTGCGCGATTCCCCGCAGCGAAGCGTCGGGGCGCACCGCGACCGGGTAGCGCACGGCGCGCAGCAGCGGCAGGTCGCTGGCCGAGTCGCTGTAGAACCAGCTGTGTTCGAGCCGGGCCAGCGGCCGGCCCTGGCTGTCGAGCCAGGCCTTCACCTTGTCGAGCTTGTGGGTGCCGTGGCAGGGCGCCCCGACGATCTCGCCGGTCGGCACGCCGTGGCTGTCGACCGCCGATTCGGTGGCGAGCACGTGCTCGATGCGGAAGGCGCGCGCAAAGCGCTCGGCGATGAGGCGCGACGTGGCCGTGACGACGCAGCACAGGTCGCCCACGCCCAGGTGGCGCGCCACCAGCACGCGGGCGGCGTAGGGCAGCCGCGTCGACACCTCGGTCTCGAACTCGTCGAGCCAGTGCGACAGCTCGGCACGCGTGAGCCGCGTCAGCGGCGCGAACATCGAACGGTGCAGGGCCGCGATGTCGAGCCGCCCCTCGACATAGGCCTTGCAGTGCGCCAGGTAGTCGGCTTCCTGCTCCGCCTCCACGACACCGCGCGCGACGAGGAAGCGGGTCCACTCCATGCCGCTGTCGTAGGGCAGCAGTGTGTGGTCGAGGTCGAACAGCGCGAGCTTCATGTCGCCAACCGGGCCGGCACGGCACCGCGCAGCGCGTTGCACACGACCACGGCCTCGGCCCGCGCCAGGTCGGCGCGCGTCAGCGGGCGCTCGGCGGCAGCCCAGGCCGGGTCCTCGAGCAGCAGGCCACGCATCACGCCGGGCAGCGCACCGTCGGCGAGCGGCGGTGTCCACCAGCGGCCGTCGAGCTGCAGGAACACGTTGCTGCGGCCGCCCTCGACCAGCCGGCCGTCGGCCGTGAAGAACAGGCTGTCGAAGGCGCCGACAGCCTCGGCGGCCCGCACGCCGGCGTCGTAGGCGGCGCGCAGCGTGGTCTTGTGGCCCGCCAGCGG
>NZ_AZND01000159.1:0-7955 GCF_000576205.1 Methylibium sp. T29
CCGCGTCGCGCAGGCCGCCGCCCGTGCCGGTCCACTGGCCGGGCCACAGCGGCCAGTTACAGCGGGCCTGCACATGCACCGTCTGACCGTTGGGCAGCGCCATGCGCATCGGGGCGCCCGTCAGCGCACGGCCGCGGTCGACGATGGCACCGAGCGGCGTGCCCAGCAGGCTGGCCACGGTGTGCATGCGCAGCGCGGCGCCGCTCATGCCCAGCAGGTCGAGCGCACTGCGGTTGGCGCCGAGCAGCCGGCCGTCGCGGTCGATCGCGAGGATGCCTTCGAGCAGCGTGCCGATGAACTCCATGCGCGGATGGATGTGCAGACGGAGCGCGTCGCTGAAGTCGTCGTTCAGCCAGTGGTTCTCGATCATGCGCGCCGACATCTTGACCAGCCCCATGGTGTGCTGGTGGTAGCCGCGCCGGTCGCCCGACACGTCGAGCACGCCCAGGATGTTGCCGCGCGGGTCGAGGATGGGCGCGGCCTGGCAGGTCAGGAAGTGGTTGGCGTGCATGAAGTGCTCGTCGGCATGCACCAGCACCGCGGTCTCGTCGACCAGCGCGGTGCCCATGCCGTTGGTGCCCTTCGTGCACTCGGCCCAGTTGACGCCGGGCGCCAGCGCCACCTTGCCGGCCTTTTCGAGGAAGTCTTCGTCGCCGATGGAGTGGAGGATGGTGCCCTGCGCGTCGGTCAGCACGACCATGCTCTGGGTCTTCACGATCTGGTCGAACAGCAGTTCCATCACCGGCGCCGCGTGGGCGAACAGGCGGCGGTTGCGCTCGCGGGTGATGGTGAAGTCGGCGCGGCCGAGCGGTGTGTAGTCGGGCGCGCCGATGCGGCTCAGGCCCAGCGCGGCACAGCGCTCGTGGGATTCGTTGATCGACAGCACATGCTCGCCGTCGAGGGGCAGGGCGCTGGCGATCGGCCGCTGGGCCGCCTCTTCGCGGCGGCGGCGGCTGGTACTCGGGGTGGGGTGCACGCTGGGGATCGACATCGAGGCCTTCCTTTCATGCCGCCATCGGCGGCCAGTGTCCCGGGCGGGCGGCGATGCCTCGCCCGGAGAACGGATCAGCGCCAGATCGGGCGTGGGACTTCACATTCATTGTGATCCTGCTCGTCCCGGAAGATATGGAACTCGTGTTCAATTTCGACGCACGAGGCGGTGGCGCGCGCGGCGGCCCGGCGGGTCAGGCGGCCGGACCCTGCGACGCCCGGAAGCACCGAGCGATTGCTCCCACCGGCCGGTCGACTTGCTGAAGGGGAGCAATTGTTCTGCGCCGGATCAGGGTAAGCACCGGATATGAAGCGGGATGTTCAATCCAGAACATAGGCAGACTTGTTCCTAGCGCCGGGCGGAGGTTTGCTCGCGCGCACGGGAATTCGATCCGATCACGAACCGCCAGCGGAGACGCCAGCCATGCAGAAGACCCTCCACCTTGACCCCGAGAAATGCACTGGCTGTCTGCAGTGCGAGATGGCCTGTTCCTTCGAGAACTACGCCGTCTACGCGCCGAGCAAGTCGCGTATCAAGGTGTTCGACTTCCATCACACCGGCCGCAAGGTGCCCTACACCTGCACCCAGTGCGACGAGGCGTGGTGCCTGCATGCCTGCCCGGTGGAGGCGATCACGATCGACGGCGCCACCGGCGCCAAGATCGTCAACGAGACCACCTGCGTGGGCTGCAAGGTCTGCACCATCAGCTGCCCATTCGGCACCATCAACTACGTGCAGGAGACCGGCAAGGTCCAGAAGTGCGACCTGTGCGGCGGCGAGCCGGCCTGTGCCGAAGCCTGCCCGACGGGCGCCATCACCTACGTCGACGCGAACTGGACCGGCCTGAACAAGATGCAGGCCTGGGCCGACAAGCTCGGCAACCAGAACGCAGCGGCTTGAGGAGAACACTATGTCTTGGGCTGGAAAGATCCTTCGCGTCAACCTCACCGCCGGCACCGTTTCCTCGGAGCCGCTGAACATGGAATGGGCGCGCGCCTACCTGGGCTCGCGCGGCCTGGCCACCAAGTACCTCGTCAGCGAGATCGACCCCAAGGTCGATCCGCTTGCGCCCGAGAACAAGATCATCTGGGCCACAGGCCCGCTGACCGGCACCATGGCCTCGACCGGCGGCCGCTACACCGTGGTGACCAAGGGCCCGCTGACCGGCGCGATCGCCTGCTCCAACTCGGGCGGCTACTGGGGTGCCGAGCTCAAGTTCTCCGGCTGGGACATGGTGATCTTCGAAGGCAAGTCGGCCAAGCCGGTCTACCTGTCGATCGAGGACGACAAGGCCGAGCTGCGTGACGCCTCCCACCTGTGGGGCAAGAGCGTCTGGCAGACCGAGGAGATCATCAAGAAGCAGCACCAGGACCCGCTGACCCGCGTGTCGAGCATCGGCCTGGCGGGCGAGAACGGCGTGCTGTATGCGGCGGTGGTGAACGACCTGCACCGTGCGGCCGGCCGCTCGGGCGTGGGCGCGGTGATGGGGTCGAAGAACCTGAAGGCCATCGCGGTGCGCGGCACCAAGGGGGTCGGCAACGTCGCGAACCCGAAGGAATTCATGAAGGTGACCTTCGAGAAGAAGAAGATCCTCGCCGACAACGCCGTCACCGGCCAGGGCCTGCCGACCTACGGCACCCAGGTGCTGATGAACGTGATCAACGAGATCGGCGCCTCGCCGACGCGCAACCACCGCGACGTGCAGTTCGAGGGCGCCAAGGACATCTCCGCCGAGGCGATGGCCACGCCGCGCAAGACCGACGGCAAGAAGCCGCTGGTCACCAACCAGGCCTGCTTCGGCTGCACCATCGCCTGCGGGCGCATCCAGAAGATCGACCAGAGCCACTTCTCGGTCGAGAACAAGCCGCAGTACTGGGGCGCCTCCGGCGGCCTGGAGTACGAGGCGGCCTGGGCGCTGGGCAACGCCAACGGCGTGAACGATCTCGACGCGCTGCAGTACGCCAACGTGCTGTGCAACGAGCAGGGCATGGACCCGATCTCCTTCGGCGCGACCATCGGCGCGGTGATGGAGCTCTACGAGATGGGCGTGCTGACCAAGGAGCAGCTCGGCACCGACGCGCCGTTCGGCTCGGCGCGCGCCTGGTGCACTTTGCCGAGATGACCGCGCAGGGCGTGGGCTTCGGCAAGGAGATCGGCCTGGGCTCGGCGCGGCTGACCGCGAAGTACGGTCACCCCGACCTGTCGATGAGCGTCAAGGGCCAGGAGTTCCCGGCCTACGACAGCCGCGGCATCCAGGGCATGGGCCTCGCGTATGCCACCTCCAACCGTGGCGCCTGCCACCTGCGCGGCTACACGGTCGCCTCGGAAGTGCTGGGCATCCCGGTCAAGACCGACCCGCTGGTCGCCGAGGGCAAGCCGGAGCTGGTGAAGGCCTTCCAGGATGCCACCGCCGCCTTCGACTCGGCCGGCATCTGCATCTTCACCAGCTTCGCCTGGGGCCTGGCCGACGTGCAGCCGCAGGTCGCGGCGGCCTGCGGCGAGGAGTTCACGCTGGAGAAGCTGAACGAGATCGGTGAGCGCGTGTGGAACATGGAGCGCGACTTCAACAACCAGGCCGGCTTCACCGCGAAGGACGACACGCTGCCCAAGCGCCTGCTGACCGAACCGGCGAAGACCGGTCCGGCCAAGGGCCTGGTGAACAAGCTGCCGGAAATGCTGCCGCAGTACTACGAGGTGCGCGGCTGGGACGCCGGCGGCCAGCTCAAGCCCGAGACACGCGCACGCCTGGCCTATGAGACACGTGATCCTCGGCGCCGGCCCCGCCGGCGTCATCGCGGCCGAGACGCTGCGCAAGCACGCGCCGTACGACAGCATCACGATCGTCGGCGACGAGCCGGAACCGCCGTACTCGCGCATGGCGATTCCTTACCTGCTGATCGGCAAGGTGGGCGAGGACGGCACCTACCTGCGTCGTGACGCGGACCAGTTCCGCAAGCTCAACGTCACGGTGCTGCGCCAGCGCGCGACCCACGTCGACGCCGCCCGGCGCACGGTGACGCTGGACAACGGCAGCATCCTCGGCTTCGACAAGCTGCTGATCGCCACCGGCTCCAAGCCGGTGCGTCCGCCGATCCCCGGCATGGACCTGCCGGGCGTGCAGCCGTGCTGGACGCTGGAGAACGCGCGCCACATCGCCGAGCTGGCGCAGCCCGGTGCCAAGGTGCTGCAGATGGGCGCCGGCTTCATCGGCTGCATCATCATGGAAGCGCTCGCGCTGCGCGGCGTGGAGCTGACCGTCGTGGAGATGGGCGACCGCATGGTGCCGCGCATGATGGGGCCGGCCGCCGGCAACATGATCAAGGCCTGGTGCGAGAAGAAGGGCGTGCGCGTGTTCACCGGCACCCGCGTCGAGGCGATCGAGGCGGCGAAGTCCACCGTGGCTTCGCCGTCGGCGGCGGCTCCGGCCTCGGCCGAGGGGGGGTTCATCGCCCGCGCCGCGGCGATGCTCGGCCTCGGCGGCAAGAGCCCGGCACCGCCCGCGCCCGACTGGCGCGAAACGGCACCGGCGCCGCGCGGCAGCGCGATGAGCGTGCGGTTGTCGAACGGGCAGACGGTGGAGGCCGACCTGGTGATCAGCGCCACCGGCGTGAAGCCCAATGTCGCCTTCCTGAAGGACTCGGGCATCGAGTGCGGCCAGGGCGTGCTGGCCGACGAGCGCCTGCAGACCAATGTGCCGGGCATCTACACCGCCGGCGACTGCGCCGAGGCCTTCGACCTGGCGACGAAGACGCGCGTCATCAGCGCGATCCAGCCCAACGCCGCCGACCAGGCCTACGTGGCCGCGATGAACATGCTCGAACGCGGCGCGGTGCTCAAGCGCGTGCCGCAGATCAACGTGCTCGACACGCTGGGCCTCATTTCGGCCAGCTTCGGCGACTGGCAGGGCGTGCCCGGCGGCCAGCAGGCGGAGCTTACCGACCGTGAGGGCTTCAAGCTCCTCAGCCTGCAGTTCGACGCCGACCGGCTGGTCGGCTGCAACAGCATCGGCTGGACCGAACATGTGGGCGTGATGCGCGGGCTGGTGGAGGGCCGCGTGAGGCTGGGCGAGTGGAAGGAGAAGCTGATCGCCGACCCGACGCGCCTGACCGAGGCCTACATTGCCCAGGGGCAGGCGCAGGCGCGCTGGGCCCAGGCCGGCGCGCACGTGTGAGCCGGATCCGGGCGATGATCGCCGCATGAAGATCAGCTTCAAGCTCTACGCCACGCTCACCGACTACCTGCCTGCCGAGGCCCGCAGCGGCAACCGGGTGGAGCTCGACATCGCGCCGTCGGCGACGATCGCGGACGTGATAGCGCCCTACGGCCTGCCGATGAAGCTGGTGCACCTGGTGCTCGTCAACGGCCACTACGTGGCGCCCGAGGACCGCGCCGCGCGCACCTTCCAGGAAGGCGACGTGCTGGCGATCTGGCCGCCGATCGCCGGCGGCTGATGCAGACGCACTATCCACCGCGCTTCGAGCGCGAGATGGGCTGCACCGAGGCCGAATGGCTGGGCTGGCTGCCGGGCGCCTGCGTGCGCAGACCGCCGATCGCGCGGCGCAGGGGCAGGCCCGCGTGGACATCGGTGCGGGTCGGCTCGAGCTGCGCTGGGCGCCGCTGCCGGACCGACAGATCGCGTTGATGCGCCTGCCGCGGCTGGCGGTGCAGTTCAGCTTCACCGACGTCGACGAGGCCGACCGGCAGCGCTTCATGCGCTACTTCGACCTCTTCATGCAGCGCGGCGGCGGCTAGCCGCCCGCGCCGCACGCTTCAGGCCGCCTTGGGTGCGTAGCCGAGCACGGCCTTCACCTCGAGGAACTCGCCGAAGGCGTGGTCGCCCCACTCGCGGCCGTTGCCGGACTGCTTGAAGCCGCCGAACGGCGCCTTGAAGTCCAGCGGCACGCTGTTGATGTTCACCTGGCCGGCGCGCAGGCGCGAAGCCACCTTGCGCGTGGCTTCCGGGTCGGTGCCCGACACGTAGGCCGCCAGGCCGTAGGGCGTGTCGTTGCCGATCTCGACCGCCTGGTCCACCGTGTCGTAGCCCAGGATGGTCAGCACCGGGCCGAAGATCTCCTCGCGCGCCACCGTCATCTGGTTGTTCACGTGACCCAGCACCGTGGGCTTCACGTAGTAGCCGGTCTCCAGGCCCTTGGGCTTGCCCGGGCCGCCGGCCACCACCGTGGCGCCTTCCTCGATGCCCTTGTGGATCAGCGTCTGGATCTTGTCCCACTGCGTGGCCGAGATCACCGGGCCGAGGGCGGCGCCGCTGGCCGGGTCGCCCACCGTGGTGGCCTCGGCGGCCTCCTTGGCGATGGCCAGCGCCTCGTCGAGGCGCGCGTTCGGCACCAGCATGCGGGTGGGCGCGTTGCACGACTGGCCCGAGTTGAGCATCACGCCCTGCACGCCGGCGGTGATGGCGTGCTTGAAGTCGGCGTCGGGAAGGATGATGTTGGGCGACTTGCCGCCCAGCTCCTGGTGCACCCGCTTCACGGTCGGCGCGGCATTGCGCGCCACTTCGACACCGGCGCGCGTGGAGCCGGTGAACGAGACCATGTCGACGTCGGGGTGGCTCGACAGCGCCGCGCCCACCGTCGGGCCATCGCCGTTGACGAGGTTGAACACGCCGGCCGGCACGCCTGCGGCGTGCAGGATCTCGGTCCACAGGTAGGCCGAGAACGGCGCGATCTCGGACGGCTTGAGCACCATGGTGCAGCCCACCGCGAGCGCCGGCGCCACCTTGCAGGCGATCTGGTTGAACGGCCAGTTCCACGGCGTGATGAAGCCGCACACGCCGATCGGCTCCTTCACCATCAGTGTGGTGTCGCGCAGTTCCTGGAACTTGTAGTTCTTCAGCACGTCGAGCGCGATCTGCAGGTGGGCGATGCCCATCGCCGCCTGGGCGTCCTTCGACAGCGCGACCGGCGCGCCCATCTCCTCGGTGATGGCGGCAGCCATGTCGGCGTAGCGCTTCTTGTACTCGACGATGATGCGTTCAAGCAGCGAGGCGCGCTCGGCCACGCTGGTCTGCGAGTAGCTCGCGAAGGCCTTGCGCGCGGCCTTCACGGCACGGTCCACGTCGGCAGCCGTGCCCATGGAGATGCGACCCGCCGAGGCTTCGGTGGCCGGGTTGACGACGTCGAGGCTCTTCGCCTTGACCGGGTCGACCCAGTGGCCGTCGATGTAGAACTTGAGGTAGTCGCGCATGCGGGCTTGCTCCAGGAAGGGAAGAAAGAACACCGGGAGGCGGCGGCGCGCCCCGATGACCAGGGCGCGATGTTCAAAGAACCGTGAACTGCCGTAGCCACCCGCGCGGGTAGTTTTTGTGACGCGAGTTCGCGGGTCATCCCGGTGCTGCAGGATGGGCCGGGTCGTCGGTGCGGCCCGCCGCAGCCTCGGGCCGCGGCGGCGGACGGACCATCGCGGCGCGCGCCTCGTCCAGCAACTCCAGCAGTTCGAGCGCCAGCCGGTAGGCCTGCTCCAGGGCCTCGGCCCGCGCTTGTTCATCGCCGTGCGTCGGCATCGCGGGGCCTAGTTCGTGCGGCCCAGCAGGGCGGCGCCGAGCAGCACGAACATGCCGTAGAGCGCGCGCTGGAAAGTGGGCGCCGGCAGGCGCCGTCGCAGCCGGGTGCCGACCCACAGGCCGGCGAACGCGGCGAGCAGCGCCACGCCACAGTCCGTCGCATCCGGCGTGGCGGCCTGCGGGGCCGCCTGCCACAGCACCAGGCCCAGCGCGACGGTGGCCAGCGTGAAGCTGAGGCCCAGGGCCTGGACCAGTTCGTCGCGGTCCATCCGCAGCGACTGCAGGTAGGGCACCAGCGGCAGCACGAACACGCCGGTGGCCGCGGTCAGCAGGCCCGACACGGCGCCGGCCAGTGCGCCCAGCCAGTCCTCGTGCCGCGGCGCAGGGCGCGGCAGCGCAGGCCGGAGCAGGCCCCACGCGCCATACAGCAGCAGCACGGCGCCG
>NZ_AZND01000160.1:0-7934 GCF_000576205.1 Methylibium sp. T29
CGCTGCCTGCCGCACCGAAGGTCGACCTGGAAACGGCGCGCACCGCCGCGGCCGCCGGCCAGGCCCTGCTGATCGACATCCGCGAACCGGACGAGCACGCCGCGACCGGCGTCGCCCCGGGCGCACTGCGCCTGCCACTGAGCCAGATCAAGGAGCGGCAGTCCGAGATCCCGCGCGATCCGGCCCGGCCGGTGCTGCTGATCTGCCGCACGCAGAACCGCTCCAGCAAGCTGGCCGCGATGCTGCAGGCGCAGGGCTACACCAACGTGAGCTATGTGGACGGCGGCATGAAGGAGTGGACCGGGCGCCACTTCCCGACCGAGGCGCCGCCACCACGCTGAACGCGCGGCGCCTGCGAGCGCCGTCGCCGCGTCAGAGCCCCAGTTCGCTCAAGCCGGCGTGATCGTCGGGGCGCCGTCCGAGCGGCCACGTGAAGAGACGCTGGCCCTCGACGATCGGCAGGTCGTTGATGCTCGCGTAGCGGCGTGCCATCAGGCCTTGCGGCGTGAACTCCCAGTTCTCGTTGCCATAGCTGCGGAACCACTGGCCCGAGTCGTCGCGCCATTCGTAGGCGAAACGCACCGCGATGCGCGGGCCGTCGCAGGCCCACAGCTCCTTGATCAGCCGGTAGTCCAGCTCGCGCGCCCACTTGCGCTGCAGGAAGGCGCGCACCTGTTCGCGGCCGAACGGGAATTCGCTTCGGTTGCGCCAGCGCGTGTCCTCGGTATAGACGCGCACCACCACGTCGGGATCGCGGGTGTTCCAGGCGTCCTCGGCCAGGCGCACCTTCCGGCTTGCGCTCTCCACGGTGAAGGGCGGAACGGGCGGTCGGGTCTCGGTGGTCATGACGCAGATCCTGCTGTCAGTATGTCTTGTAGGGAAGGAACTTCCCGCTCATCGTGATGCTGACCCGGTCGCCGGCAGGGTGGGGCTCGCGCTGCAGGTCCATCTTGAAATCGATCGCGCTCATGATGCCGTCGCCGAACTCCTCGTGGATCAGTTCCTTGAAGGTCGTGCCGTACACGCTGACCAGTTCGTAGAAGCGGTAGATCAGCGGGTCGGTGGGCACGGTGGTGGGCAGCGAGCCCTTGTAGGGCACCACCATCAGCCACTTCTGTTCGGCATCGCTGAGGCTGAAGATCTCGCCGACGATGCCGGCCTGCTCCTTCGTCAGCGTCATCTGGCCGAGGCAGGCCGCCGTCGTCCATTCCTTGCTGAGGCCGACCTTGGCGGCGATATCGGACCACTTCAGGCCCTTGGCCACCTTGGTGGCGACGATCTTTTCGGTGACTTCGAGACGGCTCATGGCGTGCTCCGGTGGGGTGGGACAAAGGGAGGGGTGATCGAGGGCGTGCGTGGACGAGCGGATGACATCGCTCACACCACTCGCTGCAGCGGCACCCGGTTCGGCGAGGCCACGCCGGTGACCAGCGCGGCGGGTTCGGTGTCAGCCTCCGGCGAGGCATCGACGCCCGGATGCACTTCGGGTGGAAACGCCGGCGCACGACCGTGCGCCAGGTCCTTCGAGCGCGCGACGAGGAAGTCGACCAGGTGGTTGCGGATGCGGTAGTACTGCGGGTCGTGGTGCAGCGTGGCGCGCTGGCGGTCGCGCGGCATGGTGTTGCGCACGATCTCGGCCACCCGCGCCTGCGGGCCGTTGCTCATCAGCAGGATCTTGTCGGCCAGCAGGATGGCCTCGTCGACGTCGTGCGTGATCATGAAGACGGTCTGGTGCGTCTCGGCGCAGATCTTCAGCAGTTCGTCCTGGATGCTGCCGCGCGTCAGCGCGTCGAGCGCACCGAAGGGTTCGTCGAGCAGCAGCATCTTGGGTTCGATCGCGAAGGCGCGCGCGATGCCCACGCGCTGCTTCATGCCGCCCGACAGTGCCGACGGCTTCTTGTCGATGGCATGCCCCAGGCCGACCATCGTCACGTACTTCTCGACCTGCGCCTCGACCTGCGACGCGGCCCAGTCGGGCCACTTGCTGCGCACCGCGAAGGCGATGTTGCGGCGCACGCTGAGCCAGGGCATCAGCGCATGGCCCTGGAAGACCACGCCACGTTCGAGGCTCGGGCCGGCGACCTCGCGGCCGTCCATGAACACGTGGCCGGCGCTCGCCTGCTCCAGGCCCGCGAGCACGTTGAGGATGGTGGTCTTGCCGCAACCGCTGTGGCCGACGATGCAGACGAACTCGCCCTTCGCAACGCCGAAGTTGACACCGTCGAACACCGGCTCGGAGGAGCCGGGGTAGGTCTTGGCCAAGCCCTCGATCTTGAGGAAGGGGGTGGGTGAGTTCATGGGCATGGGCCGGTCTTGCGCATCTGGCTTGCTTGCACCGAGCACGCAAGGGTGAGGCTGAGGCCGCGGTCGCTTCGCTGGGGTACCAGAGGCGCGCCCGCGGCCTCAGCCTCACCCTTGCCAGACGCACCGTGCGTTGCAGTGGTCGAATCCCTCCGCTGCATCCCGGCCCGAGGGCGGTGGGCTGTGCGGGCGCCCTCGCGGAGCGAGCAGCGCAGCGGACCTTCGCCGGCAGGCGAAGGCGGCACAGTGAAGCTCGCGCAGGCCACCGCCCTCGGGCCGCACGCCGAAGCGGCCCGCGAACAACGAAGGAGGTCAATCCACATACGTCACCGCCTTCTGCGCCCGCGCGAACAGCAGGTCCAGCAGCATGCCGACCACGCCGATCACCAGGATCGCGAAGATCACGTTGGTGAGCGACAGGTTGTTCCACTCGTTCCACACGAAGTAGCCGATGCCGGTGCCGCCGACCAGCATCTCGGCGGCCACGATCACCAGCCAGGCGATGCCCATGCTGATGCGCATGCCCGTCAGGATGGTGGGCGCCGCCGCCGGGAGGATCACCTCGAAGGCCTTGCGCAGCGGGCTCACCTCCAGCGTCCTGGCCACGTTGAGCCATTCGCGCCGCACGCCGGCCACGCCGAAGGCGGTGTTGATCAACATCGGCCAGACCGAGCAGATGAAGATCACGAAGATGCCGCTGATCGACGAGTCCTTGATCGTGTAGAGCGCCAGCGGCATCCAGGCCAGCGGCGAGATCGGCTTGAGCACCTGGATGAACGGATCGAGCGCACGGTAGACCAGCGGGCTCATGCCGATCAGGAAGCCCAGCGGGATCGCGACCAGGGCCGCCAGCGCGAAGCCCAGCCCCACCCGCCCCAGCGAATAGGCAAGCTGCAGGCCGATCCCCTTGTCGTTCGGGCCGTTGTCGTAGAACGGGCGCGACAGGTGCTCGGTCATCTTGCTGCCCAGCTGGGCCGGTGTCGGGAAGCCGGAGCGGCCGGCGGTCGAGCCGGCCTCGGCACCCGGCTCCTTGCCGAGCAGGCGGGCGTACTCGATCTGTTCCGGCGTCATCGTCGCGGCCGGCGCCGCCGCGCTGCCCGCCGCCGGCCGCGTGGCGAGCTGCCACACGCCCAGCAGCAGCGCGAGGATCAGCGCAGACAGCAGCCGGCGCGCAGGTCGAGCGAACGGGTTCCGTCCATGGCCGTCCGATCCGCTCAGGTGCGCTTGATCGCGAAGCTGCCGAGGTAGGGCTCGGGCTGCTCGGGGTCGAACACCTTGCCCATGATCGTGAACTTCGGGTAGGCGCCGTCGGGCACCTTCTGGTCGAGCTGCTTCATCGTCTTCCTGGCGTCGGTCAGCAGGAACACCTTCTCGGCGATCTGCCGGTAGTTCACGTCGCCCTTCACGTAGCCCCAGCGCTTCATCTGCGTGAGCATCCACACGGCCATGCTCTGCCAGGGGATGGGGTCGAAGTCGGCGCGGTCGGGCACGTTCCTCACGTTGCCCAGGCCGTCGGCGAACCGGCCGGTCAGCACCTGCGCCACCACCGTCTCGGGCTGGTTCAGGTAGGCCTGCGGCGAGATGACCTTGGCGATCAGCTCGCGGTTCTCGGGCTTGCGCGCCATCGCCGCGGCGGTGAGCACCGCGCGGTAGAGCGCCGCGAAGGTGTTGGGGTTCTGCTGGATGAACTCGGTGCTGGTGCCGAAGGCGCAGCACGGGTGGCCGTTCCACAGGTCCTTGGTCAGCAGGTGCAGGAAGCCCACCTCCTCGAACACCGCTCGCTGGTTGAAGGGATCCGGGCCGAGGTAGCCGTCGATGTTGCCGGCGCGCAGGTTGGCCACCATCTCCGGCGGCGGCACCACGCGGATCTGGATGTCGCGGTCCGGGTCCAGCCCGGCCTCGGCCACGTAGTAGCGCAGCAGGAAGTTGTGCATCGAGTACTCGAACGGCACCGCGAACTTGAAGCCCTTCCAGTCCTTCGGGTCGCGCTTGTCCTTGTGCTTGACGTGCAGCGTGATCGCCTGGCCGTTGGTGTTCTGGATCGTCGCCACGTTCATCGGCGTGGCGTTGGAGCCCACGCCCATGCTGATGGCCAGCGGCATCGGGCTCAGGAAGTGCGTGGCGTCGTACTCCTTGTTGAGCATCTTGTCGCGGATCAGCGCCCAGCCGGCCGTCTTGACCACCTGCACATTGAGGCCCTGCTTCGAGTAGAAGCCCAGCGGGTGGGCCATGATCAGCGGCGTGGCGCAGGTGATCGGGATGAAGCCGATCTTCAGGTCCTTCTTCTCGGGCGCCGCGGCGGCCTGCGCCAGGGCCTGCAGCGGGGCGATCGGCAGCACGCTGGCAATGGCCGCCATCGCCGTGCCCTTGCCCACCGCACGCAGGAAACGGCGCCGCACCGCATCCTGCGGGAACAGCGCCTTCACCAGCGTGGCCTCAACGAAGGCATTCGAGTCGGCCTCGAAGTCGGCCGTCTCGCTGCGGCGGCGCAGCTCGGTGCTGGCGTCCTCGGCCGCGTGCTCGGCGGCGGAGCCGTGGCGGCCGCAGCTGCACCGCATCAGCAGCGGCCGGTCGGCATCGTACGGGTCGATATCGCGCGCATCACTCATCGGGCACCCCTTGCGTTGTGGCTCGGGATCGATGCTAGGGAAGGCGTGTGCCGCGCGCGATCGTGCGCAGCGGCGATGTTTTGTAGGGGAGGCCCTACACGGTGGCCTACTGCAGGCGCAGCTCCAGGTAGGCCTGCTCGCGGAACACGGTCAGCGTCGTGCCGCTGACCGAGCGCCAGGCCAGCAGCGCCCGCGCCAGGTCACCGCTGTGGCCGATGGGACGGCCGTTCATGCCGACGATGATGTCGCCCACCTGCAGGCCGATGCGCTCGGCCAGCGAGTCCAGGCCGACCTCGCCGACGCGCGCCCCGGACGCATAGGCCCGGCGCGCGTCCAGCGCGACGAAGGGCGCCACGTCGTCGAACTCGGCGCCCAGCCGAGGCCGGGCAACGTGGCCCTGGTCGCGCAGCTCGCCGACGATCTGCATCACGATCTCGATCGGGATCGACAGGCTCACGCCGCCGGAGCCCTCGGAGCCGACGACGGTGCGGGTGTTCATGCCGACGATCGCGCCGCTGCCGTCGAGCAGCGGTCCGCCCGAGTTGCCCGGGTTGAGGGCGAGGTCGCTCTGGATGAACAGCAGCTCCTGGTCCTCCGCGAAATGACGGTCGGTCCCGCCGACGATGCCGGCCACCACCGACCGGTTCAGTCCGTAGGGCTCACCCACCGCCAGCACCCAGTCGCCTGGCCGCAGCGCCGCCGAACGGCCCTGTGGCGGCGGCTCCGGGAGCACGAGCGGCACGCGCAGCAGCGCGATGTCGGCCATCTCGTCCTCGCCCACCAGCGTGGCGGCGACGATGCGCCGGTCCGGCAGCCGGACCGCAATGCGCTGGCTGCCGGCCACCGCATGCGAGGCCGTGACGATCAGGCCCTCGGCGCCGGAGATCACGAAGCCGGCGCCGATGCGGTCGGCCACGCGTCCTGCACCGACGCGACGCCGGGCCTCGGGCTTCTGCAGTTCGGCGGCCGAATACTCCAGGCCGACACCGAACACGCCCACCGCCGCCGAGAGCCCCTGCCGCAGGGCCGGCGCAAAGCTTGCCGGCGGCATGCGCGGCGGGTCCGCATCGGGCGCCTTCGGGTGGGCACACGACGTCAGCAGCGCGGACGCACCGGCCGCGGCGAGCGCCGCCGCTCCCACTGTGCGGCGCCAGCGGGCCTTCGCGCCGCTCACCCGGCCCGAGGCCACGGATCGCGGCGGTTCATGAACAGGCCGCACGCCCGGCATGGTGCTCGTGTTCGTGTTCGCAATCCTCGCAGCGGCCGGCCTGTGGCCGCTCGATCAGGCGCGCCGGCTCGATCGGTGCGCCGCATTCGACGCAATGACCATAGCGCCCGGTCTCGAACCGCGCGAGCGCCGCGCGCACCTCGCCGAGCACGACCGCGTCGGGCCGCGGCGCGGCGGATTCGGCGATGGCTGCACCATCGCACAGGCGGGTGGTGATCGTCTCGGCCATGTCCACCAGACGGCGCTCCAGGTCGATCAAGCGGTGCCGCAACAGGCTGCGGGTCGGTTCCTGGAGCCCGGCGGGGCAGACACCGCGAGGCGCGCCGGAGCTCACCGTCCGAAGAGTCGTCAGCGTCGGGCGCATGGAGTACCTCCGATTCCTTGCTCGCGCTCCGTGCGCGGCGTCCGGAACACTCTAGCCAGCCCCCCCCGCCGTGGCTTGCGCTGCATCAAGCACGCCGCCCGAAGGACCACGCGCCCGCAGCCTCTGCACTTGATCCTGGACAAGTCCGGGCGCCGTCGCGGCTCCTAGACTGGAACGACTGGCGGGCTTCCGATCGAGGCACCTTCTCATGTTCAAGCACCTTCTGGTTCCCGTCGACGGCAGCGCGCTGTCGGAACGCGCGATGCAGGCGAGCATCGACTTCGCCCGCCAGCTCGGCGCGTCGATCACCGCGTTCATCGCCGAGCCGCCCACACCCCCCGCGGGTTCGACCCACAGCGCGGCCCGCTATCTGCGCGACCTGGAGACCCACGCCCAGGTCGCGGCCGAACATGCACGCAGCGTGCTGTCGGCGTTCGAGCGGCGCGCCAGCGACGCCGGCATTCCGTTCGAAGGCTGCTTCGCGCAGGCCCACGAGATCGACGCCGCCATTGCGGACGCCGCACGCCAGCGCGGCTGCGATCTGATCGTGATGGTGACGCACGGTCGCGGACTGTTCGGCGAGTGGCTGTTCGGCTCGCAGACCCGGGGCGTGATGGTGCGCAGCAAGCTGCCGCTGCTGATGCTGCATTGAAATCTCGAGGACCCTCCGCATGAACACCCGACCCTGCGCGGACCTCCGCGACGACCTGCTGGCCCGCGAGGCCCGACTGCGCGATGAGCTGCGCGCCCACCGCGCCCGGCTGCTCGAGCCCGCGGCGGCCACCGGCACACCTTCGTCGCCGGCAGCGAAGGCGCGGCGGCCGACGCCGAAGACGAGCTCGACATCACGCTGATCAGCCACTGGCAGCGCGAGCTCGACGAGGTGAGCGCCGCGCTGCAGCGGCTGAACACCGGCAGCTACGGTCACTGCGAGCGCTGCGGCGAGCCGATCGGTCTGCCGCGGCTTCGTGCGCTGCCCGAGGCCCGCCACTGCCTGGACTGCCAGGAGCAGGCCGACCGGGCGGTCCATCGCACCTGACGGCTCACCACCACGAGACGCTCCAGGCAAGCGTCAGGCTGACGGTCAGCGCCAGCCCGACGCGCAGTGCGTAGGCACGACCTCCCGCCACCATCGCCACACCGCAGCGCGTCACCGTGTTGGCGCTGACGGCGAGCAGAACGCCGTGCAGCAGGGCCTCGGTCGGCAGTTCGCCCGCCGCGTGCAGCGCGGCCAGCGATGCGATCGGCGCATGCGCATCGACCAGCGCGGCGAGCACCACGCTCAGCTCGAGTCCGACATCGCCGTAGTGGCGTTGCGCATTGCCCACCAGCAGCGCGACCAGGCCGAGCGTCAGTGCCACCGCGAGCGCTTCCCGCGGTCGCAGCGCGCTGCGCGGCGGACCCGCCGGCGGTTCGTGCACCGCCCCGGCCG
>NZ_AZND01000161.1:0-7935 GCF_000576205.1 Methylibium sp. T29
CGGTCCGTGGTCGTGGTCGTGCGCGTGATCGTGCCCGGCGTGGCCATGCCCGTGCGCGGCCGCCTCGCCGTAGGCGCCGCTCTCGGGCTCGAACGGCGCCTGCGCCTCGCTGACGATCAGGTGCATGGCGCGCAACATGTCGGCCAGCACATGGTCGGGCTCGAGCTGCAGGCGGTCGGGCTGCAGCTCCAGCGGCACATGGCGGTTGCCGAGGTGGTAGGCGGCGCGCAGCAGGTCGAAGGCCGAGCCGTGTTCGCTGCAATGCCTCACCACCAGCACCGACTGGGGCGCGGCGATCACGCGGACCAGCGAACCGTCCTCGGCCACCAGCACGTCGCCGCCGCGCACCACGCTGCCGCGCGGCAGGAACACGCCGAGCGCGCGGCCCTGCGAGTCGGTGGCATCGAAGCGGCTCTTCTGGCGCACGTCCCAGTCGAGTTCCACCGTCGCGGCGCGCTTCAGCAGCGCGGGTGCGAGGCCCGCGCCGCGCGCGAGCAGTTTGTTGAGGGTCAGCATGGCGCGAGTATGCCCCTGGCTGCGCGCCACCGTAGGCCACGGCCTACAGGCCGACCCGCCGCCGGCCGATGGCGGCGACGGCCCGGCCGCGTCACGCTCGCAGTTCGCGCCCGCCCCTCCGCGCCGCGCGCCGCCGAGATCCGATGCCGACCCGTTTCCCGTCCCTGCTGCGCCGTCTGGCGATCGTCTTGCTCGCGCTGGCGATCGCGCTCGCGGTCGCGTGGATCGTGCCCTGGAAGCTCAACCCGCTGCGGGGCTGGATCGGTGAGCGGGTGCAGGCGGCCACCGGCCGCACGCTGGTGATCGACGGCGACCTGTGGTGGCGCTTCGGTCGCCATGGACGGCTCACCGCGGAGGGCCTGCGGATCGGCAACCCGGCCTGGGCCGGGCGCGCCGATTTCCTGCAAGCGCGCCGCGTCGAGCTTGAGGTGGCACTGTGGCCGCTGCTGCGCGGGCGCATCGTGCTGCCGCACGTGCGCGCCGAGCAGCCCGACCTGTGGCTGGAGCGCGCGCCGGACGGCCGCCGCACCTGGCGGCTGGAGCGCGCGCAGAACGACGGGAAGCGCACCCTGTTCCTTGGCAGCGTGGCGCTGGACCGCGGCGTCGTCACCTATGCCGAAACCGCGCGGCGCGCCGAGGTGCGCTTCGCGGTGCAGACCCGCGTCGACGGGGGTCGCCCGCGCCTGCAGGCGGAGGCCAGTGGCCGCTGGAACGACCTGCCGGTGAAGGGCCGCGCGGAAGGCGACGAGGTGCTGCAGCTGCGCAACGAGGACCAGCCTATGCCTTCGAGCTCGACGGGCGCATCGGCGGCACCGCGATCGCCGCGAACGGCAGCATCGTGCGGCCGCGCGAGCCGCAGCGCGCCGACCTGCGGATCGAGCTCGCCGGCAGCTCGCTCGGCGAATGGCACCGCATTGCCGGAGTCGGCCTGCCCGACACGCCTCCCTACAAGACCGAGGGACGGCTGCGCTTCGATGGCACACGCTGGACCTACGAGGACTTCAAGGCCGTTGTCGGCCGCAGCGACCTCGGCGGCCGTGTCGCCTTCGAGCGCCGCGCGCCGCGCTCGCTGTTCAGCGGCGAGCTGGTGTCGAGCTCGCTCGACCTGGCCGATTTCGGCCCGGTGATCGGCAAGGCACGCCCGGCCGCAAGTAGGGCCGTGCCGGCCACGAGCGCGAAGAAGACACCGGCCGCCGCGGCCGCTGCGTCGGCGCCGTCGTCCGACGGCCCGCGCCGCGTGCTGCCCCAGCAGCGCTTCGACGCCGACAAGTGGGGCACGCTCGACGCCGAGGTGCATTTCGTCGGCCAGGAGGTGCGCAACCTCGGCAGCTTCCCGATCGGCAAGCTCGACTTCCGCGTGAAGATGGACGATCGTCGCCTGACGCTCTCGCCGCTGCTGCTGCAGCTCGGCGGCGGGCGGCTCGACGGCGACCTGCACATCGACGGCCGCGTGCAGCCGATGGCGGCGCAGCTCGACCTGAAGCTGCGCCGCCTGCAGCTCGACACGCTGCTGCCGCAGCTGCGCAGCACCAAGAGCGCGCTGGGCGCGATCAACGGTCGGCTCGTGCTCGCCGGCCAGGGCCAGTCGTTCGCCCAGATGCTGGGCAGCGCCGATGGCGAGGCCCAGCTCGCGATGGGCCGCGGGCAGGTCAGCAACCTGCTGCTCGAGTTGCTGGACCTCGACGCCTACGAGGCACTGAGCTTCCTGGTGCGAGGTGACCGCTCGGTCGAGGTGCGCTGCGCGCTGGTCGACGTCGGCTTCCAGCGCGGGCAGATGAGCACGCGCGCCGCGGTGTTCGACACCGTGGACACGGTGATCGAGGCGCGCGGCCGGGCCGACTTCACGAACGAGCAGCTCGACCTGCGCGTCACGCCCACGGCCAAGGACCTGAGCCCGCTGAGCGCCCGCGTGCCGTTCGACGTGAAGGGCCCGTTCGCGAAGCCGCAGGTGTCGCCCGACAAGGCGCGACTGCTGGCGCGCGGCGGTGGCGCATTGCTGCTCGGACTGATCAACCCGCTCGCCGCGATCATCCCGCTGATCGAGACCGGCCCCGGCGAGGACCGCGACTGCCGGGCCCTGATGGCGCGCGCCACACAGGAGGGGCTGCCGCCCGGGGCCCCGCCGGGGCCCGCGGATCAGAAGAGGAAATAGCGCTGCGTCATCGGCAGGGCGGTGGCCGGCTCGCAGGTCAGCAGCTGGCCGTCGGCGCGCACCTGGTAGGTCTGGGCGTCGACCTCCATGCGCGGCAGGTAGGCGTTGTGCACCATGTCGCCCTTCTTGACGGTGCGGCACTGCTTCACCGCCGAGAGCGGCTTGCGCAGGCCGTACACGCTGCCCACCTCCGAGGCCAGCGCGGCCTGGCTCACGAAGCTGAGCGAACCGCGCGTGAGCGCGCCACCGAAGGCACCGAACATCGGCCGGTAGTGCACCGGCTGCGGCGTCGGGATGCTGGCGTTGGCATCGCCCATCAGCGCCGACGCGATGAAGCCGCCCTTCATCACCAGCGAAGCTTCACGCCGAAGAAGGCCGGCCGCCAGAACACCAGGTCGGCCCACTTGCCGACCTCGATGCTGCCGACCTCGTGGCTGATGCCGTGTGCGATGGCCGGGTTGATCGTGTACTTGGCCACGTAGCGTTTGGCGCGGCCGTTGTCGTGGCGCTCCGGGTCGCCCGGCAGCTTGCCGCGCTGGACCTTCATCTTGTGCGCGGTCTGCCAGCAGCGCAGCACCACCTCGCCGACGCGACCCATGGCCTGCGAGTCCGAGCTGAACATGCTGATCGCGCCCAGGTCGTGCAGGATGTCCTCGGCCGCGATGGTCTCGCGGCGGATGCGGCTCTCGGCGAAGGCCAGGTCCTCGGCGATCGCCGCGTCGAGGTGGTGGCAGACCATCAGCATGTCGACATGCTCGTCGAGCGTGTTGACGGTGTAGGGCATCGTCGGGTTGGTGGAGGACGGCAGGAAGTTCGCCTCGCCCACCACGCGCAGGATGTCGGGCGCGTGGCCGCCGCCGGCGCCCTCGGTGTGGAAGGCGCACAGCGTGCGGCCCTTCGTCGCCGCGACCGTGTTCTCGACGAAGCCCGACTCGTTCAGCGTGTCGCTGTGGATCGCCACCTGCACGTCGCCCTCGTCGGCCACCGACAGGCAGCAGTCGATCGCGGCCGGCGTCGTGCCCCAGTCCTCGTGCAGCTTGAGGCCGATCACACCGGCCTCGACCTGCTGGCGCAGTGCCTCGGGGCGGCTCGCGTTGCCCTTGCCGAAGAAGCCCAGGTTCATCGGGAAGGCGTCGGCCGCCCGCAGCATGTTGGCGATGTTCTCCGGCCCCGGCGTGCAGGTGGTCGCGAAGGTGCCGGTGGCCGGCCCGGTGCCGCCGCCGAGCATGGTGGTCACGCCGCTGGAGAGCGCCTCCTCGATCTGCTGCGGGCAGATGAAGTGGATGTGGCAGTCGATGCCGCCGGCGGTCACGATCAGGCCCTCGCCAGCGATCACCTCGGTGCCCGGGCCGATGACGATGTCGATGCCCGGCTGCACGTCCGGGTTGCCGGCCTTGCCGATCGCGGCGATGCGCTGGCCGCGCAGGCCGATGTCGGCCTTCACGATGCCCCAGTGGTCGAGGATCAGCGCATTGGTCACCACGCAGTCCACCGCGTCGTGCGGCCCGGGGCCGTTGGGCCGCTGGCTCTGGCCCATGCCGTCGCGGATGACCTTGCCGCCACCGAACTTCACTTCTTCTCCGTAGCCGCCGGCGCGCAACGTGTAGTCGGCCTCGACCTCGATGACGAGTTCGGTGTCGGCCAGCCGCACGCGGTCGCCCACCGTCGGTCCGTACATCTCCGCGTAGGCGCGGCGTCCGATGGTGGCCATGTCAGAGCTTTCCTTGCACGAGGCCGCGGAAGCCGTAGACCGTGCGGTCGCCGGCGTAGTCGACCAGCTCGACAGTGCGCTGCTGGCCGGGCTCGAAGCGCACTGCGGTGCCCGAGGCGATGTTGAGCCGCATGCCGTGGGCCGCGGCGCGGTCGAAGCGCAGCGCGCCGTTGGTCTCGGCGAAGTGGTAGTGCGAGCCGACCTGGATCGGCCGGTCGCCACCGTTCTCGATCACCAGCGTCAGCGTGCGGCGATCGGGGTTCAGCACATGGTCCGGTCCGTCGGACGGCAACAGCTCTCCAGGCGTCATGTGAGCGGCCTCATGCAATGGGTTGGTGCACGGTCACCAATTTGGTGCCGTCCGGGAAGGTCGCCTCGACCTGGATGTCCGGGATCATCTCGGCCACGCCGTCCATCACGTCGGCCCGGGTCAGCACCTGCTGGCCCGCGCTCATCAGCTGGGCCACGCTCTGCCCGTCGCGGGCGCCTTCCAGGATCGCGGCGGTGATCAGCGCCACGGCCTCCGGGTGGTTGAGCTTCAGGCCCCGGGCCCGGCGCCGTTCGGCCAGCAGCGCGGCGGTGAAGATCAGCAGCTTGTCTTTCTCGCGGGGCGTCAGGTCCATGGTGGGGCGCTGTGAGCAGGATGGATGCCATGCTAGTGCACCGGCGTCCGGGCCGGCTGGTGCGGTTCTTGATCGGTGAGGTACAACCCTGCTGCCCATGCCGTCCCACCCCGCCGCCCTGCCGCCTGCTTCCGACACGCCGCCCGCCGCGCCGGTGCAGCGCGTGATCAAGCTGCGCCGCGACTACAACAGCTGGGTCGCGCGCGAGACCATGGAGGATTACGCGCTGCGCTTCACGCCGCGCGCCTTCCGCAAGTGGTCGGCCTGGCGGGTGGCCAACACCGCCATCGGCGGTGCCGCGTCCTTCCTGGTGCTGGAGGCGGTGGGGGCCACGCTGCTGGTCCAGCACGGCTTCGTCAACGCGGCGCTGGCGATCCTGGTGACCGGCCTGGTGATCTTCCTGGCCGGGCTGCCGGTCAGCGTCTACGCGGCGCGTCACGGCGTCGACATGGACCTGCTGACGCGCGGCGCCGGTTTCGGCTACATCGGCTCCACGCTCACCTCGCTGATCTACGCGAGCTTCACCTTCATCTTCTTCGCGCTCGAGGCCGCGGTGATGGCGTATGCGCTGGAGCTGGCCTTCGATATTCCGCCGGCCTGGGGCTACCTGATCTGCGCGGTGGTCGTGATCCCGCTGGTGACCCACGGCGTCACCGCGATCAGCCGGCTGCAGGTCTGGACCCAGCCGCTGTGGCTGGCCATGCTGGTCGCGCCCTATGTCTACGTGTTCGCCGAGAACCCGGGCGTCGTCGACGGCCTGCTCGCATACGGCGGTGAGAAGGGCGTGGCCGGCTTCTCGTGGCTGCACTTCGGCGCGGCCACCACGGTGGGCATTGCGCTCATCACGCAGATGGGCGAGCAGGCCGACTACCTGCGCTTCATGCCGGAGAAGCGCGCCGGCCAGCGCGGCCGCTGGTGGCTGGGCGTGCTGGTCGGCGGGCCGGGCTGGGTGCTGCCGGGCGTGCTGAAGATGCTGGGCGGCACGCTGCTGGCGTGGCTGGCCATCAGCCACATGGTGCCGCTGGACCGCGCGGTCGACCCTAACCAGATGTACCTCGCGGCCTACGAGCATGTGTTCCCGCACTACGGCCTGGCGGTCGCGGCGACCGCGCTGTTCGTCGTGATCTCGCAGCTCAAGATCAACGTCACCAACGCCTACGCCGGCTCGCTGGCCTGGAGCAACTTCTTCGCGCGCCTCACCCACAGCCACCCGGGCCGCGTGGTGTGGATGGTGTTCAACACCGCGATCGCGCTGATGCTGATGGAGCTCAATGTCTTCCAGGCCATCGGCAGCGTGCTCGGGCTGTACAGCAACGTCGCGATCGCCTGGATGATGGCCGTGGTGGCCGACCTGGTGGTCAACAAGCCACTGGGCCTGAGCCCGCCCGGCATCGAGTTCCGCCGCGCTCACCTCTACGACGTCAACCCGGTCGGCGTGGGTGCGATGGGCATCGCCTCGCTGCTGTCGATCACCGCGCACATCGGCCTGTACGGACCCATGGCGCAGGCCTGGTCGGCGGCCATCGCGATGGTCACCGCCTTCGCCGCCGCGCCGCTGATCGCCTGGGCCACGAAGGGCCGCTACTACATCGCCCGCCAGCCCGAGCCGCTGGCGGCCGGCGACGATGGGCGTTACCCGCGCCTCAGCCGCTGCTGCATCTGCGAGCGTGAGTACGAGCGCGACGACATCGCTTCCTGCCCGGCCTACGGCGGGCCGATCTGCTCGCTGTGCTGCACGCTCGACGCGCGCTGCGGCGACCTGTGCAAGCCGCCCGAGGCCAAGCTCGCCGCGCAGTGGTCGGCGGCGCTGCGGCGCCTGCTGCCGCGCGCCGTGTGGCCCTACATCGACACCGGTCTGGGCCACTACCTGCTGCTGATGCTCACCGTGGTGCCACTGCTCGGCGGGCTGTTCGCGCTGCTCTACCACCAGGAGCTGCGCACGCTGGCCGCCAGCGGCGCGCCGCTCGCGCCGGCGGTGGCCGGTGCGTTGAAGCTGGGCTTCGTGAAGGCCTTCGCTGCGCTGCTGCTGATCGCCGGGACCGTGGCCTGGTGGCTGGTGCTCACGCACAAGAGCCGCGAGGTCGCACAGGAGGAGTCCAACCGCCAGACCGCCGCGCTGCGCACCGAGATCGAGTCGCACCGCCGCACCGACGCGCAGCTGCAGGAGGCCAAGCTGCAGGCCGAGCGCGCGATGCACCAGGCCGAGCAGGCCAACCGCGCCAAGAGCCGCTACATCACCGCCATCAGCCATGAGCTGCGCACGCCGCTCAACAGCATCCTCGGCTATGCGCAGCTGCTGGAGGAGGACGAGGCGATGCCGCCGCACCGCGCGCAGGCGGTGCGCGTGATCCGCCGCGGCGGCGACCACCTCGCCAGCCTGATCGAGGACACGCTGGACCTGGCGCGCATCGAGAGCGGCAAGCTCGCGCTGGAGGTGCGGCCGCTGCGGCTGTGCGAGGCGGTGCAGGAGCTCGCGCGCATGTTCGAGCTGCAGGCGCGCGCCAAGGGCCTGGTGTTCCGCCACGAGATCGAGGGCCCGGACGTGGTGCGCGCCGACGAGAAGCGGCTGCGCCAGATCCTCATCAACCTGCTCGGCAACGCGGTGAAGTTCACCGCGCAGGGCGAGGTGGTGTTCCGCATGCGCTACGCGCGCGAGATCGCGCACTTCGAGATCGAGGACTCGGGCCCCGGCATGACGTCCGATGAGCTGGCGCGCGTGTTCGAACCCTTCGAACGCGGCGGCGCGCTGGCCGGCGGCGGGCACGGCACCGGCATCGGCCTCACCATCGCGAAGATGCTGACCGACCTGATGGGCGGCGAGATGACGGTGCGCAGCACGCCCGGCCGCGGCACCGCCTTCGCGATCCGGCTGTTCCTGCCGCAGGCCAGCGAGGCGACGGTGGCGCCCGCGGTGCGCGTGGCGCGCCGCATCG
>NZ_AZND01000162.1:0-7815 GCF_000576205.1 Methylibium sp. T29
GGTGGCGCAGGCTTCCGGATCTCCTTGGGCGGCGGCGGGGGCGGCGGAGGCGGCGGCGGCGGAGGGAGCTCCGCGATGATCTTCGCCTCGAGCGGCTTGCGGACCACCTCGACCACGCTGCGGGCCAGACCCGACACCAGCGCATAGAAGATGAAGACGTGCAGCACCGCCACGACGACGAAGCCGACGAAGCGCCGCGACGGCGGCTGACGTTCGAAGCTCAGGTCCATGCCAACGGACTCCGGGCCCCGGCGTGCAGCGGGCCGGCCGCGACGCTATTCGATGAACTGTTCACTGCCGACGATGCCGAATTTGGTGAGGCCGTTGCGCTGCACCGCGGCCATCACGCCGGCCACGGTGCTGTACTTCGAGAGCCGGTCGGGCCGCAGGTGCAGCTCGGGCTGCGCCTCCAGCGGCAGTGCCGCCATGGCCTGCAGCCGGCGCTCGGCCTCGACGACGTTGGCGACCGGCTCGGCGTTGAAGAAGATCGCATCGTTGGCATCGATGTCGATCTTCATCACCTGCGGCGGCACGACCTGCGGCGGTGGCGGGCCGACCGGCATGTCGAGCTTGACCGCGTGCAGCTGGATCGGGATGGTGATGATGAGCATGATCAGCAGCACCAGCATCACGTCGATCAGCGGCGTGGTGTTGATCTCCATCATCAGCTCGGGCTCGTTGCCGGCGTCGGCGCCCAGCGGGCTCATGGCCATGGTCGAAAGGCTCCTGCGTCAACCGCCGCGCGGCGGCGGCTCGGTGATGAACGACACCTTGGTGATGCCGGCGCGCTGGCAGGCGTAGACCACCTTGCCGACCGCGTTGTAGCGTGCCGCAAGGTCGCCGCGGATCTGCACCTCGGGCTGCGGCTTCATCGCCGCCACCTTCTTGAGCCGCTCGACCAGCGCGTTCGCGTTCGGCACGCGGCTGTCGTACCAGTACATCGCGCCGCCGGCGTCGACCGAGATGATCACGTTCTCGGGCTTGCTCTCGCGGACCTGGATCGTCTCCTTCGGCAGCGTGACGGGGATCGAGGTGGTGACGACCGGGATGGTGATCAGGAAGATGATCAGCAGCACCAGCATCACGTCGACCAGCGGCGTGGTGTTGATCGCCGAGACGACCTCGTCCTCGTCCCCTCCCGCGGGGCCGACGCTCATCGCCATCGCTCAGGCCTTGGCCGGGGCGCGGCTCGTGGCGAGCAGCACCGAGTGCAGGTCGTTGCCGAAGGCGCGCACTTCTTCCATCGAGCCCTTGTTGCGACGCACCAGCCAGTTGTAGCCCAGCACCGCCGGCACGGCGACCGCCAGGCCGATGGCCGTCATGATCAGGGCCTCGCCCACCGGGCCCGCCACCTTGTCGATCGAGGCCTGCCCGGCCACGCCGATCGCGGTGAGGGCGTGGTAGATGCCCCAGACCGTGCCGAACAGACCGACGAAGGGCGCGGTAGAACCCACGGTGGCCAGGAACGCCAGGCCGTCCTGCAGGCGGCTCTGCACGCGCTCCATCGCGCGCTGGATCGACATCGTGACCCAGCTGTTCAGGTCCACGTGCTCGAACAGGCCGCCGTGCTTCTTGGTCGCCTCGAGGCCGGCCTCGGCGATGAAGCGGAACGGGCTCGTCGGCTCCAGCGTGTCGGCCCCCTGCCGCACGCTGCCGGCGCTCCAGAAGCTCTTGGCGGCCAGCTTGGCCTGGCGGTTGAGCCTGGCCTGCTCGATGAACTTGACGACGATGATGTACCAACTGCCCATCGACATCACGACCAGAATCAGCAGCACGGCCTTCGCGACGCCATCGCTGGTTCGCCACAGCGACTCCAGGCCATAGGGGTTCTCGACCACCGCCGCCGGTGCTGGCGCGGCCGCCGCAGGGACGACGGCCGCGGAGGCCGCCGGCTCGCTGGGCACCACCGCCTGGGCATGAACGACCGAAGGCGTCAGGGCCGTCCCGGCCATCAGCAGGGCCAAGGCGAACGTCCCCAGCAAGGCGATAGCCGAACGGCCACGAAAGCAACGAATCATGAAATCTCCGGGAGGCGTGCGTTGAAACGAGATTGTCGCGGGGGGACGATGCCGCTCGCAGGAACGACTCATCGCGGGCCCACGGGGTCAGCGGGCGGAACAGCGCTTCGTGAGCGGATGCGATTATGAAACCCGGCGGGCTGCCGGTCGGCCAAAAGCATACGCCGTGCGTCGAGGGAGGCGCTCCTGGTTTTGATCCGGGTCAGTTCGTTCATCGGACGTCGTAAGAGAATTTTTCAAATTCTCATACAACATTCATGCCATGGATCGACGGAGCACCTTTCCTCGATCGTCCCTGGCAGCATCGTCGTCGAGCTGTCGTTTCGCTTTCGATATCGCTGACAAGCTGGCAGCTCGAATTGCACGACGACTTCGACGGTTCAATTGAACTCGTAGCTCGCATTCAGGAAGAAGAAGCGCCCCCGGTTGGTGTACAGCTCGGCGAAGCCGAGCTGGGAGTAGCGGCCGTCGGAGGCGTTGGTCACGCTGAACGGCGGCATGCGGTCGAACAGGTTGCGGATGCCGAAGTCGAGGCGCAGGTTCTTCAGGCCGGTGAAGCCGGACACCCAGTCGACCTCGTGGTGGGCGGCCACCTTGCGGGTGCCGGGCGCAGGATCGGGCTCGTCGGTGTCGTAGAAGCCGCCGGTCGAGCGCAGCGCCAGGGTGTTGGCCCAGGTCGCCAGCTCCCAGGTCACGCTGAAGAGGTTGCGCCACTTCGGCGCGGCGTAGGTCTCCTTCAGGTCCTGCCAGGGCTGGCCCGGCCCGTCCTGCCGCTCCTGCTTCAGGTAGTAGGCCGTGTCGTTGCGCAGCGTGAAGCTGCCGGCGCCCGCGCTGCCGAGGCGCTGCTCGAGCTGCAGGTCCAGCCCCTGCACCCGGGCCTTCGAGAAGTTCTGCAGGTCGGTGTCGACGACGATGCGGCCCTGCGCGTCCTGGGCGAACTTGCCGGCCGCGATGGCCTGGTCGACGGTCGGCGTGTTGATCTGGTCGGCGATCTTGATCTGCCAGATGTCGAGCGTGGCATTGAATCCCCCTCTGGCGACAGCACGAAGCGAGGTTGTAGGTGCGGCCCTTCTCCGGCTGCAGACGCGGGTTGGAGCCGTTGGCGAAGAAGCCCGACAGCGTGCAGCCGGCCGGCTGGCCGAAGGCGGCGCACAGCGTGTCGTTGGTGAAGTCGGCGGCGCCGCTCTCGCGCGCGCCGTAGAGCTGCTTCAGGCTCGGCATGCGGAAGCTCTCGGTGTACGAGGCCCGGGTGCTGAAGGCCGGCGTGAACAGGTAGCGCGCGGCCAGCTTGGGGCTGGTCTTGCTGGCGCTGGGGTAATGGTCGTAGCGCAACGCCACCTGCCCTTCGAGCTGAGGCGTCACCGGCACGTTGAGCTCAGTGAAGAACGCGTAGGCCTTGCGCTCGGCATCGACGGCCGCCTGCTGGATGCTGCCGACGATCTCTCCGGCCTGCGACAGCGCATCCGGCGTGTCGACGATCGACTCCTTCCAGACCGAAGTGCCGACCGCATAGGACAGCGGGCCGGCCGGCATCTGCAGCAGTTCGCCGGTCAGCTTGCCGTTGGCGAACAGAATCTTCGACTCGCCCTCGCGGCGTGGTCGCACCTTCAGCGACTCGACCAGCGCCGGGTCGTTGTTGAGCGAGCTGGCGTCGAGTTGGTCGACGCCGGCATAGGTGAAATAGTTGCGGTCGTCGTTGACGACCCGGCTGCGGCCCTGGCCGACATCGACCTTCCACTCGACCTCGCCGAGCGTGCCCTCGAGCCCGGTCGACAGTTGCAGCAGGTTGGCCGTGCGCTGGGTCAGGCGCGGCCCGCCCTGCATGAAACGGCCGACGAAGAAGTCGCCGTTGCCGTCGAGGAAGTAGTCGGGCGCGGGATGGCCCACGAAGGTGTCGCGCGAGCGCGAGGCCAGCACCTCGGCGAAGCCCTGGAGACCGGGCGTCAGCTGCACCGTGCCCAGCAGCATGCCGCTGAGCCGATCGGCACCGTTGTAGGCGCTCAGCAGGCTGGCATTGAAGTCGTAGCGGCACAGGCCGTCGGCACCGATCTGCGCCGGCGGGCAGGGTCGCACGTAGGCGCCAGGAATGGGGATGAAGTCGGCATCGACATAGTTGCCGGTGGGCGCGAAGATGCTGCGGCTGTCGGGCCCGCCGAACCGCCGGAAATCGGCCGAACTGGACATGTCGCGGTCGCTGCGCTGGATCGGGTCGCGCTTGAACAGGTCGAGGCCGGCGAACACGTTGTAGCCGTCGGCCGCCAGCGAGCCGAAGCCGGCCGACAGGCCGGCCTTGCGCTCCTCGCCGTCGCCGCGGCTGGAAATGCCGTAGCCGGCGCGCAGCTCGAAGCCGGTGTAGCTCTTGCGGGTGATGAAGTTGACGACGCCGGCCACCGCATCGGCGCCATAGATCGCCGAACCGCCGTCCTTCAGGATCTCCACGCGCTCGATCGCGGCGAGCGGGATGGAGTTGACGTCGACCGCGGCGCCCGCCCCCGAGGAGTCGTACAGCGCATTGATCGGCAGCCGGCGGCCGTTCAGCAGCACCAGCACATTGGTCTCGGCGAGGCCGCGCATGAAGACGATGGCAGTGCCCGAGCCGACCGGCGTGCCCGAGGACAGCTCGCCGTCGTCGAAGATGTCGAGCGACATGATCGATTTCATCAGCTCGTTGATCGTCGACGCGCCGGTCCGCTCGATGTCCTTGCGGGTCACCACCTGCACCGGCACCGGCCCCTCGACCTGGCTGCGCTTGATGGCCGAACCGGTCACCTCGACCCGCTCGAGCCTCTGCGCGTCCTGCGCCTGCACGCCTGCGGCTAACGACAGCAGCGCGCTGCCGACGAGCGCCGTGCAGCGTGCAAAAGTCGGGGGGTCTACGGGACATCGGGGTGGCTCCTGCGGGTCAGGGAGGATCGAACTGGGACGATTGGAACATCTGGCGGTCCAGCCTCGGAACGGCCGCCAGCAGGCGACGCGTGTAGGCGCTGCGCGGCGCTTCGAGCACTACGCCGACCGGACCCACCTCCTCGAAGCGCCCGCGGTGCATCACGGCCACCTCGTCGGCGATGTACTCGACCACGCCGATGTTGTGCGTGATGAACAGGTAGGACACGCCGAGCTCGCGCTGCAGCTCGCGCAGCAGGTTGAGGATCTGCGCCTGCACCGACACGTCGAGCGCCGAGGTCGGCTCGTCGCACACCAGCAGGCGCGGCTCGACCGCCAGCGCCCGCGCGATCGCGATGCGCTGGCGCTGGCCGCCCGAGAACTCGTGCGGCCAGCGCTCCAGTGCGTCGCGGCGCAGTCCCACGCGCTCGACCAGCGTCTCGATGCGGGCGCGGCGCGCGGCACGGTCGAGTTCGGGCCTCAGCGCGACCAGGCCCTCTTCCAGCGCCTCGAACACCCGCATGCGCGGGTCGAGCGACGCGAACGGGTCCTGGAACACGATCTGGATCTCGCGGCGCGCCCGCCGCAGCGCATCACCCTGCAGCGAGAACAGGTCCTCGCCTCGCCACAGCGCCCGGCCCTCGACCGCCGCCGTGCCGCGCAGCAGCTGCAGCAGGGCCTTGCCGATCGTCGTCTTGCCGCAGCCCGACTCGCCCACCAGCGCCAGCGTGCGCCCGGCGTCGAGCCGGAACGACACGCCGTCGACCGCCGTCACGTGCGAGCGGGTGCGCTGCAGCAGCCCGCCGCGCACCGGGAAACGCACCACGAGGTTCTGCACGTCCAGCAGCGGCGAGGGCTCGACCGGCGCCGGCCGAGCCGCAGGCGCGTCGATCGCTGTCGTGGCCGGCGCCGACCCGGGCGACGATGCGCCGTCGACATACAGCAGGCAGCGCACCTGATGGCCGGCCGCGGTCTCGATCAGCGGCGGCTCGGTACCGTGGCAGCGATCGAACACGCGGTCGCAGCGGTCGGCGAAGCGGCAGCCCTCGAAGCGCCGCCACAGCGGCGGCACGCTGCCGGCGATCGCCGCGAGCTCGCCGCCGCGCTGGCTGGCGTCGGGCACGGCGCGCAACAGCAGCCGGGCGTAGGGGTGGCGCGGGTGGGCGAAGAAGTCCTTCGCGCTCGCCACCTCGACGATCTGGCCGGCATACATCAGCGCCACCGTCTGCGCCATGCCGGCCACCACGCCGAGGTCGTGCGTGATCAGCATCAGCCCAGTCCGCGCTCGCGCTGCAGCTCGCGCAGCAGGTCGAGGATCTGCTTCTGGATCGTGACGTCGAGTGCGGTCGTGGGCTCGTCGGCCACCAGGAACTCGGGCTCGGCGGCCAACGCAATGGCGATCATCACGCGCTGCTTCTGCCCGCCGCTCAGGCGGAACGGGTAGTCGTCGATGCGCCGCTCGGGCTCGGGGATGCCCACGCGCTTCAGCCAATCCAGCGCCTTGGCCCGCGCTGCCGCGCCGCGCAGCGCCGTGTGCGCCTCGATCGCTTCGACGATCTGCGTGCCGATCTTCATCACCGGGTTCAGGCTGGTGGCCGGCTCCTGGAAGATCATGCCGACGCGCGCACCGCGCACCGCCCGCATGCGCGACTCCGGCAGGTCCAGCAGTTCCTCGCCGCCCAGCTGCACCGAGCCCGCGGTGACGCGGCCGTTCTCGGGCAGCAACCGCATCAGCGCCAACGCCGTCATGCTCTTGCCGCAGCCCGACTCGCCCACCAGCGCGAAGGTCTCGCCACGCGTGATCGCCAGGCTCAGGCCGTCGATCGCGCGCACCAGGCCGGCGTCGGCGTCGAGCGCGACGTGCAGCGCCTCGATGGACAGGGTGTCTGCAGGCGCAGCGCTCACTGGACCACCTTCGTGCTGCGCACTCGGGTACTCGCCCTCGGGGCGGCCCGGCGTGCTCATGGCACTCCCTTGCCGGAAGCCGGCAGAACGCGGGCGCGGAAGCTGCGTGAGCGCGGATCGAAGGCGTCGCGCACGCCGTCGGCGAACAGGTTGGCCGCCAGCACCAGCGTCACCATGAATCCGAAGGCCGCGGCGAACGACCACCACACCACCGGATCGCGGCTCATCTCGCTGCGCGCCAGGTTGATCATGCCGCCGTAGCTGTTCATCGACGGGTCGACACCGACGCCCACATAGCTCAGCACCGCCTCGTAGAGGATCAGCGCCGAGAACTCCAGCACCGTGGTGATCAGCACCAGGTGCATCACGTTGGGCAGGATGTGGCGCGCCATGATGCGCAGCGGCCCGATGCCGAAGGCGGTGGCCGCCTGCACGTATTCGAGCTCGCGGACCTTCAGCGTCTCGGCGCGCAGCAGCCGGCACAGCGAGGCCCAGCCGGTCAGGCCCAGCACCAGGCACAGCAGCAGCAGCCGAACGTCGGCGCGCTCGGCGCCGGTCTCGAACAGCTCCGGATGCTGGTCGATGAAGGCCTGCACCATCAGCACGCAGGCGGCGATCAGCAGCACGTTGGGCACCGAGGACAGTGTCGTGTAGACATACTGGATCAGGTCGTCGACCCAGCCGCGGAAGTAGCCGGCGACCACACCGAACACGATGGCCAGCGGCAGCGTGGCGATCGTCGCCAGCGTGCCGATCACGAAGGCGGTGCGCACGCTCTTGAGCGCCTGCAGCAGCACGTCGTTGCCGGTGCGGTCGGTGCCGAGCACGTGGTAGTGGCCCATCAGCGCGATCACCGGACCAGCCAGCAGCGCCATCGCCGCCAGCGTGAGCCAGGCCGCGCGCACGGGCAGGTCGGTCTCGTTGCGCAGCAGTGCGCGCAACGACTGCGCGAAGGAGCGCCGCCCGGCCCGCGCCATCGCGCCGGCCAGCGCGGCGCCGATGACCACCG
>NZ_AZND01000163.1:0-7778 GCF_000576205.1 Methylibium sp. T29
CGCCGGGGCCGGCGGCGCCGGCTCAGGTGGTGCGGCAGGTGCGGCGCCGGACGCGGTCTCGGTGGTCAGCGAGCGAGGGGTGGCGTCGCCTGGGCGCTTGACGATCTCGGACAGGTTGATGCGGCCATCCGCGTTGACGATCACCCTGCCGTAGAAGTCGTCGAGCGTGACGGTACCCAGATCGGCCTGGACCGCGGCGGGCCGCCATCCGACATCGGCCGCATCGAACTGCAGGCCCTTGAAGCGCACGAACTCGGCCTGGTTGATCTGGTCGAGCAGGCGCAGCTCCCGCAGCGCCAGACGTCCGCGCCAGCGCGCCAGCGACACGGCCTCCTGCGCCGTCCCGTCGACCTGCAGCTCGCCTCGCGCGCTGACCTTCGCCGACACCAGCGCGACGTTCAACTGCGCCTCGACATAAGGCTGCAGCGCGCGCAGGTCGAGGGAATCGAGGTCGATCTTGCTGCGCAGCGCCAGCGGCTGCGGTCGCGCGGTGCCGCTGGCACGCAGCCGGCCGCCGTGCTGCAGGGCCGTGGCCAACTCGAAGCTCAGCGGCTTGGTCAGGTCGCTGTCGAGCTGGCGCAACTTGACATCGGTGCGCGTGACACCGAAGACCGCGACCGGCTTGACGCTGCGATCGCTGAGGGTGACGCGGCAGTTGCTGCAACTCATTTCGCCGACCTGCCAGCGCGGCGGCGGGGTCGACCGTTCCTGCGCGGCGGCCGACGCCGAGACCGCCGGCTCGGCGGGCGGCGGCTGCCACCCGATCAGGCCTCGCTCGTTGCGCGCCGCCTCGAGGTCCAGGCCCTCCAGCTTCACGGCAGCAATGCGGGCCACGATTGGCTCGGCGGCGCCGGCACCGACCTGCAGCCCGTTCACGTCGAGCCGCGACAGGCGCAGCCGGTCCGTCGCCGCGTCTGGCTTGGCGAGCTTGCCAGCTGTCTTGCGTGCCGACGGCGGCGGAGGCGCCGCGGCGGCACCGACCGGCTGCACTTCCAGTCCCGTGAGCTGTAGGGCGCCTTCGCTGATGGACCAGCTCGTCGGGCCGACCTCGGCCTGCGCCTGCAGCGCCACGTCGGCCCCCACCACGCGCACTGGAAGCAGCGTCTGCCACGGCGCGAGCCAAGCGGTCGGCTTGAAGCCGGCCACGTCGCTTTCAGCCGAGCGTTGCGGGCCGCGACCGACAGCGTGCCATCGACCTGGACCTTGGCGCCCTGCGCGTCGACCAGCGAAAGTGCCAGCGTGGCGGGCGGCGCATCGGGGCGGGCGTCAAGTCCGCTGACCGCCAGCGTGATGGGCGTCAGCGCCTGACCCTGCGGCCAGGCCGGCTCGGTGAGCAACACGCGGCCTTCGGCCAGCTCGAGCTTGTCCACCCGCCATTGCCAGCCGTCGGCATCGCCAGCCACGGCGGGCGCCGAGGCGGCCCCGCCCGCTGCACTGGCGGCCGAGGCTGGCGCATCGGACAGCACCAGGCGGTCCTTGCCGGTAGGTGCCGGCCCCGCGGCCGTGAGGCGCGGCAGGTCGACCTCGAGCTGCGGCGCCTGCAGCCGGATCGCGCCCACGATGGCCTTGCGCTCCAGCGGCTGCAGGTCCAGCCCCTCGATCGCCAGACGTTCCACCGCGACCCGCGCGCCCTGCGCCGGAACCACCGTCTGCATCTGGGACAGCGTGGCGCTGCCAGCGATCCGCAACAGGGGCGCCGCCGGTGCGGGCCGCTGCTCGAAGCCGATCGCGAGCCGCAGGTCGAGCTGCCCTCGCAGGACATCGATCGGCAACGCCTGCGGCAGCAGTGGCGCAAACGCCTCGACCCAGCGCGGCACGTCGAGCTGCTGCCAGCTCACGTCGACGTGTGAGCGGCGCCCCTCGGCGAACGGCTGGGTCTTGCCCTGCACCTGCAGGTGGCTGCCGTTGACCCGGGCGTCGAGCAGCGGTTCGACGTCGATCGTCACCTGAGAAGGCAGATTCGAGACGAAGGGAACGCCGATCTGCAGCCCCTCCACGTGGTGCTCACTGCGAGACACGCGGTCGACGATGTGGATGCGCCCGCCTTCGAGACGAATGTTGTTCAGCGCGAAGCGCGCCGGCTTGGCATCGGGCGGCGCCGGCGGCTGCTTCGCCAAGGCTTCGAGCATCGGCGTGATGTTGTAGCGCCCGATCGCCTGGCGCTCCAGTTCGATCTGCGGCTCGCGAACCAGCACGCGCTCGAGCACCGGCGCGAGCCGCCACAACGACTCGATGGACAGGTCGGCGCGCAGCTCGGCGACGCGCAGCCAGGGCGCCTCGGCCGGCCCGAGCTTCAGGCCTGCGATCACCGCCTCCAGCTCCATGGCGCCAGTTCGATGCGATCCAGCGCCAGTGGTGCGCCGAGCGCCTCGCTGGCCGCTGCCTCAATGCGTGGTTTCAGGAAGCCCGGCAACCAGGCGCCGATCAGCAGCGTCCACAGCAGAGCGAAGGTCGCTACGCCGCCCGCGGTCCACAACAGGGCACGCGGCACGGCGCCACACTGCCGAGAAGGGAACGGAGCTGGCGATCGTGTGCGGGAGGAAGTCATCGCTGACGCGGACGGGGCGGTCGGGACGGCCGTAGCAGTGTGCTCGCGCGCGCACTCGCGGGTCAACGCCACGCTTTCACTCAAAGGGGCGCAAGCAGTGACAGCAGGTCGAGCGGCGTTGCGATCACCGCGTCGGCGCCCCAGGCATCGAGATCCGGCGTCGCTCCGAGGTAACCGTAGGCCGCAGCGATGGCGGGCATGCCGGCGGCGCGCGCCGCCTCGATGTCGCGCAGGTCGTCGCCCACGTACACGGCCTCGCGCGGCGCGACCCCAAGCCGCCGGCAGGCTTCGAACAGCGGCGCCGGATGCGGCTTGGCATGCGGGGTGGTGTCACCCGAGATCACCACCGAGGTCAGGCGATCGAGCCCCAAGCCCGCCACCACCGGGCCTGTGAAGCGGGTCGCCTTGTTGGTCACGATGCCCCAGGACAGGCCGCACTGCGCGAGCGATGCAAGGCACCCGGCCACCCCGTCGAACAGGCGGGTGTCGCGGTCGAGCGCGGCCTCGTACTCCGTCAGGAACTCGGCGCGCGCCGTTTCGTAGTCGTCGTCGCCGGGATGCATGCCGAGTCCGGCGCCCAGCATGCCGCGCGCGCCGGCCGACGCGACCGGACGCAACTGCGATATCGGCAGCGCGGGCAGGCCGCGCCGCTCGCGCAGTCGGTTCAGGGCCCCGCCGAGGTCGGGTGCGGTGTCGGCGAGCGTGCCATCGAGGTCGAACAGCACGGCGCGCACACTAAAGCGCGCGCTCATGCTCTGCGGCAGCCGAACAGGTAGTTCACGCTGGTGTCGGCGCTCAGCCAGTAGCGGCGCGTGACCGGGTTGTATTCCATGCCGCGGGTCGCGCTCACGTCGAGATCGGCTTCGCGACACCAGCGTGCCAGTTCGCTCGGGCGGATGAAGCGCGCGTACTCGTGCGTTCCACGCGGCAGCAGCTTGAGCAGGTATTCCGCACCGACGATCGCGAACAGGAAGGCCTTGGGATTGCGGTTCAACGTCGAGAAGAACACGTGCCCTCCGGGCCGCACCAGCGCAGCGCAAGCCTGCACGATCGAAGACGGATCGGGAACGTGCTCGAGCATTTCCATGCAGGTCACGACGTCGTAGCGGCCCGGTTGCTCGGCCGCCAGCGCCTCGGCGGCGATTTCCCGGTACTGCACCGATGGTGTGGCCACCTCCAGAGCGTGCAGCTGTGCCACCTTGAGCGCCTTGCTCGACAGGTCGATCCCCAGCACCTCGGCGCCCTGGCGCGCCATCGCATCGGACAGGATGCCGCCCCCGCAACCGACGTCGAGCACACGCTTGCCCTGGAGCCCGCCGGCCAGCTTGGCGAGCCACTCGAGCCGCAGCGGGTTGATCTGGTGCAGCGGCCGGAACTCGCTCTCCGGGTCCCACCAGCGGTGAGCCAGGTCACCGAACTTCGCGAGTTCCTGGGGGTCGGCGTTCATTGCCGAGGCATCGTTCGTCGTCATGAGCGGATGGTAGGCGCTGGAAATGGCGCGAAGAAACAAAAAACCCCGCCGAGGCGGGGTTTCGAAGCGGACCAAGCCAGCTTACTTCTTGGTACGCGTACCGACCACTTCGATTTCCGTGCGGCGATTCTTCGCGCGGCCATCGGCGGTCTTGTTGTCTGCCACCGGTTGCTTCTCGCCCTTGCCTTCGGTGTAGATGCGGTTCTTCTCGATGCCCTTCGACTCGAGATAAGCCTTGACGGCCTCCGAACGACGCAGCGACAGCTTCTGGTTGTAGGCGTCGGAACCGACCGAGTCGGTGTGGCCGACGGCGATCACGACTTCCAGGTTCAGACCGGCGATCTTGCTGGCCAGGTCGTCGAGCTTGCTCTTGGCCTCGGGCTTCAGGGTCGCCTTGTCGAAGTCGAAGAACGCGTCGGCGGCGTAGGTCACCTTCTCGCTGACCGGCACCGGCACGACAGCCGGAGCAGGCGCCGGGGCCGGCGGGGCCACGGGCGCAGGAGCGGGGGGCGGCGGCAACAGGAGCCGGCGGCGGGGCCTTCGGCGGCGCGCCGTCGCAGCGCTCGTCGGCGGTCGCGGGGGTCCAGAAATTGTCGCGCCAGCAGAGTTCGTTGGTGCCGTTCTTCCAGACGTTCCCGTCCACGTTCTTCCAGTTGTCGACCGTCTGGGCGAACGCGGTGGAAGCGGAGGTGGCGATCGCGGCAGTCGCGAAGAGCATTGCCACCTTGTTCAATTTATTCATGACTTTCCTCTCTCGGTAGGCCGTTAAACGGCAGACGTCCATGCGGATATATCGAGCGAAACTATCAAGTGCCCTATGAAAAGAGCACTTTAGGACCGACAAATCATTGTGCCATATGGCTTTGCAGCGACAAGGTTTCGGCCAGCTCCCGTGCCGCACCCGTGGCCGCTGTTGCGCTGCTGCGACAGCGAGCGGCAACTAGAATCGTCGACTTCCCGCTACCCCTTGCGTCCGGCCCCGCGCCCGATGCAAGCCCCGCGGCCCCTCACCGCGGACCACCTCCCGATCTCGCATGACCCAGTTCGCCAAGGAAACCCTGCCGATCAGCCTCGAAGAGGAGATGCGGCGCTCCTACCTCGACTACGCGATGAGCGTGATCGTCGGTCGAGCCCTGCCGGATGCACGCGACGGCCTGAAGCCGGTGCACCGGCGCGTGCTGTTCGCGATGCACGAGTTGAACAACGACTGGAACCGCCCGTACAAGAAGTCGGCGCGCATCGTCGGCGACGTGATCGGTAAGTACCACCCGCACGGCGACACCGCGGTCTACGACACCATCGTGCGCATGGCGCAGGACTTCTCGCTGCGCCACATGCTGGTCGACGGCCAGGGCAACTTCGGCTCGGTCGACGGCGACAACGCGGCGGCGATGCGCTACACCGAGATCCGGCTGTCCAAGATCGCCCACGAGATGCTGGCCGATCTGGACAAGGGCACGGTCGATTTCGGCCCCAACTACGACGGTTCCGAGAAGGAACCGCTGGTAATGCCGACCCGCCTGCCGAACCTGCTGGTCAACGGCTCGGCCGGCATCGCGGTGGGCATGGCCACCAACATCCCGCCTCACAACCTCAACGAAACGGTCGATGCCTGCCTGCACCTGCTGAAGAACCCCGAGGCTTCGATCGACGAACTGATGGAGATCATCCCGGCACCGGACTTCCCAACCGCCGGCATCATCTACGGCCTCAATGGCGTGCGCGAGGGCTACCGCACCGGCCGCGGCAAGGTGGTGATGCGCGCCAAGTGCCACTTCGAGGACATCGACAAGGGCGCGCGTCAGTCGATCATCGTCGACGAGATCCCCTACCAGGTGAACAAGAAGACGCTGCTCGAGCGCATGGCCGAGCTCGTCCACGAGAAGAAGCTGGAGGGCATCAGCCACATCCAGGACGAGTCCGACAAGTCGGGCATGCGCGTCGTCATCGAGCTCAAGCGCGGTGAAGTGCCCGAAGTGGTGCTGAACAACCTGTACAAGCAGACCCAGCTGCAGGACAGCTTCGGCATCAACATGGTGGCGCTGGTGGACGGCCAGCCCAAGCTGTGCAACCTGCGCGATCTGGTGGAGGTGTTCCTCGAACACCGCCGCGAGGTGGTCACGCGGCGTACTGTGTTCGAGCTGCGCAAGGCACGCGAACGCGGCCACGTGCTCGAGGGCCTGGCGGTCGCGCTGGCGAACATCGACGAGTTCATCGAGATCATCAAGAACTCGCCCACGCCGCCGCTGGCCAAGCAGGGACTGATGGACAAGAGCTGGGATTCGTCGCTGGTGCGCGAGATGCTCGTCCGCGCGGCGTCCGACACCCCGGGCGGCCGCGACGCGTTCCGTCCTGAAGGACTGCCGGCGGTATACGGCATGCAGGCCGACGGGCTGTACCGGCTGTCCGACGATCAAGCCCAGGAGATCCTGCAGATGCGCCTGCAGCGTCTCACCGGCCTGGAGCAGGACAAGATCATCGGCGAATACAAGGAGGTGATGGCGCACATCGCCGACCTGCTCGACATCCTGTCCAAGCCCGAGCGCGTGACCACCATCATCGGTGAGGAACTGGTGGCGGTGAAGCAGGAGTTCGGCCAGACCAAGCTGGGCGCACGCCGCAGCGTGATCGAGCACAACGTGCAGGAGCTCGGCACCGAGGATCTGATCACGCCGACCGACATGGTGGTCACGCTGAGCCACACCGGTTACGTGAAGAGCCAGCCGCTGGCCGAATACCGCGCGCAGCGCCGCGGCGGGCGCGGCAAGCAGGCCACGCAGACCAAGGACGACGACTGGATCGAGCAGCTCTTCATCGCCAACACACACGACTGGATGCTGTGCTTCAGCAACCGGGGACGCGTCTACTGGCTCAAGGTCTGGGAGGTACCGCAAGGCGGCCGCGCAGCGCGCGGCAAGCCCATCGTCAACATGTTCCCGTTGCAGCCCAACGAGAAGATCACGGTGGTTCTGCCGCTGACGGGCGAGTTCCGCACCTTCCCTTCGGATCACTACATCTTCATGTCCACCGCGCTCGGCACAGTGAAGAAGACCGCGCTCGATGAATTCAGCAATCCGCGCAAGGCCGGCATCATCGCCGTCGACCTGGACGAAGGCGACCACCTCATCGGTGCGGCGCTGACCGACGGCAAGCACGATGTGATGCTGTTCTCCGACGGAGGCAAGGCAGTCCGCTTCGACGAGGACGACGTGCGGCCGATGGGCCGCAACGCGCGCGGCGTGCGGGGCATGGCGCTCGAACCCGGCCAGAACGTCATCGCGATGCTGGTGGCCGAGGACGAGTCGCAGAGCGTGCTCACCGCCACCGAGAACGGCTACGGCAAGCGCACCTCGATCACCGAGTACACCCGGCACGGCCGCGGCACCAAGGGCATGATCGCGATCCAGCAGACCGAGCGCAACGGCCGCGTCGTCGCCGCGACGCTGGTGCGTCCGGAGGACGAGATCATGCTGATCACCGACCGGGGTGTGCTGGTCCGCACGCGCGTGAGCGAGATTCGCGAACTCGGCCGCCCGACCCAGGGCGTCACGTTGATCTCCCTCGACGACGGTTCGCAGCTCGGTGGCCTGCAGCGCATCGTCGAGAACGACGCTGGCAGCGATGCCGGCGATACCGAAGAGACGCCGGCGCCATGAGGAAACTGCCTCCCCTGGCGACCGCCCTCGCACTCTTGCTGAACGTTGGCGCTGGCAGCGCCCTGGCCCAGGGCGCCGTCGCGCCTGCCGCGGCGGCCTCGGC
>NZ_AZND01000164.1:0-7760 GCF_000576205.1 Methylibium sp. T29
CGCGCATCGGCCGCGCCGGCTTGGCGGCCGTAGCGCTGCAGGTCGACGCCGTTGTGAACCAGCGCCGCGGCCACGCCCGTGCTCGCGCCGCAGCGTGTCGCACCAGGTCTGGCTGACGCACAGCACCTGGCGCGCGCGCAGGAAGGCGCGTTCCTGCCAGGCCATCACGCGCGCATCGTCGAAGCGGTCGAGGTGGTGCACGGTGCGCACGAAGCCGTCGATCAGGCCGCGCTCCTGCAGCGTCGCGAGCGCGTTGCCGCCGATGCCATCCTGGGCGTGCAGCACGTCCCAGCCGCGCCCGCGCTCCAGCCGCGGCGCGAGATGGTCGATGCAGGCGTCGCGGCGCGACGCGACCATGCTCGCCAGATCGGCAGGCGCCGGCGCCACCGGCACCAGCTCGACCGCGCAACGCGGCGTGCGGAACAGCGCCTGCCCGGGCAGCGCCGGCGCCATCACCGTCACCTCGTGGCCGGCCTCGTGCAATGCATCGGCCAGTTCCAGCGTGTGGATGACGCCACCGCGCGGATGGACCGAATGGGTCAGCAGGCCGATGCGCAGGCGACGGCTAGACATGGGCCGGCTCCCGCGGCACGACGGCTCGCGCGCCGATGAAGGGTTGCGCCGCCAGGTCCCACAGCAGCGCGCTCGTCTCGCCGTCGCGCAGATGCAGCTGCGGGGTCGCCGTGACCTCGCCGACCGCGGCACAGGCGATGCCCTGCGACTCGAAATACCGCGCCACCGCGGCTGCCTGCGCCGGCCGCACGCTGAACACGTAGCCGTAGCTCGGAAAGGACTGCAGCCAGCGCAGCAGCGGCACGCCGGGCGGGCGCGGGATCGCCTGCACGTCGATCACGCCGCCGACCTGCGAGCACTCCAGCAGCATCAGCGCCGTGCCCACGGCGCCGGCCATGCTGATGTCCTTGGCCGCATCGCACAGGCCGCTCTCGGCCAGCGCCGGCAGCAGCTCGAGGTCGGCGCGCAGGCGCTCGGCCGGCGCGCGGGTCGACGCGTCCCAGTAGGGGTTGGGCTCCTGGTAGGCGCCGCGCAGGTCGATCGCCATCACCAGCGTGTCGCCGGGGCGGGCGTTGAAGCTCGTCAGCAGCGTCTTCGCTCGGCCGAGGATCGCCACCGCGAGCTGGCCGCCGACCGCCTGGTTGTTGCTGTGGCCGCCGACGATCGGCACGCCATAGCGCTGCGAGGCGGCCGCCAGACCCTCGAGCACCTGCTGGCCCGGCGCCATGCCGCGGCTCCACAGCGCGTCGACCACGGCGATCGGCCGCCCGCCCATCGCGCAGATGTCGCTCACGTTGACCATCACGCCGCAATAGCCGGCGAACCAGGGCATGCGCTGCACGAAGTCGTCGACGAAACCCTCGATCGCGAACAGCAGGTAGCCGCCGTCGCCGTCGGGGATCGCCGCGCAGTCGTCGCCGACGCCCACCGCCTGGCCCAGCGCGGCGGTGCCGCCTGGCAGCGCGGCCGACAGCGCCGACACCACATCGCTGATGTCGCGCTTGTGTGCGAAGCCGCGCCCGCGCAGCAACGCCGAGGCGAGCCCGTCGAGCCCCCCCTGTCCCAGCATTGCATCCTCCATGCGGCCCCCGTCAGGCGCGGGCCCGGCTCTGCGCCACGTAGCCGGTCAGCGGATCGTGGCAGGGCGGGTAGTGCGCCAGATCGGCCTGCATCAGGCCGTGCGGTCGGCCGTGCAGCGTCTCGTCCTTCAGCCACTGCCAGTGCAGCCGCTCGAACAGCGGGCGGTTCTGCGCCTGCACGTGCGCCAGGAAGAGGTGCGCGCCGCGCGCGCGTGCGCTGCTCACCGCCAGCCGGATCAGCGTCGCACCGAGCCGGCCGTGGCTGCGGAAGGCCGGGTGCACCGCGAGGCGCGAGCCCCACCACACACCCTCGTCGCCCTCGTTCTGGCCAGGATGGATGCGCACCGTGCCGACCACCTGGTCGCTCATGCCGCCCACGCAGGACAGCGCCACCAGCGGCTGCGCATGTGCATCGATCGCGTCGATGTCGTCGCCGCCGCCGAACAGGCCCTGCTCGATGCAGAACACCAGGCGGCGCAGGCGCCGCGCCTCGTTGATCTCCCAGGCACCATCGGCCCACTTGACGCGGAACTCGCAGGGGGTGAAGGCGGTGGGCAGGTCGCACATCGGCTCGGGGGCCGTGGGAGCGGTGCGCATCATGATTCGTAGACCGACAACGAGGAGCACGCCCCGCACTTGCCGCAACCCGCCTTGATGTCGGCCGAGCGCAGCCCGCCGGCGCTCACCATCGCACCCAGCGGCTCCAGCACAGCCTTCATGAACTCGGGGCTCGGCGACGGATGGTCCTCGAGCGGCGTGCCGCTGATCGGCACGAAGGGCACGACGAAGGGGTAGACACCCAGCGCCACCAGCTTCTCGGCGATCGAGAGGATGGCCTCGCGCGTGTCGCCCAGGCCGGCGAGGATGTAGGTCGACACCTGACCGCGGCCGAACACGCCGACCGCCGCCTCGAAGCTCTCCAGGTAGCGTTCGACCGGCACCGTGGCCTTGCCCGGCATGACGCGTTCGCGCAGTTCGGGCGTCACCACCTCGAGGTGCATGCCCAGTGTGTCGATGCCGGCGGCTTCATGCGAACGAACCACTGGTCGGTATCCGGCGGTTCGCACTGCGCCTGGATCGGGAGGTCGACCGCCGCACGGATGGCGAACGCGCTGTCGCACAGCACCTGCGCGCCGCGGTCGGGCGTGGGCGGCGTGCCGGTGGTCATGACCATGTGCTTCACGCCGTCGAGCAGCACCGCGGCGCGCGCCACCTCGGCGAGCTGCTCCGGCGTCTTGTGCGCCACCGTGCGGCCGGCCGCGAGGCTCTGGCCGATCGCGCAGAACTTGCAGGTCTTGCGGCGGCTCTCGTAGCGGATGCAGGTCTGCAGCACCGTGGTCGCCAGCACGTCCGAGCCGTGCAGCGTGGCGATGTGCGAGTACGGCACGCCGTCGAAGGTCTGCAGCGCATAGAAGCGCGGCGCCTTCGGGAAGGCGACGCGCGCGATCGGGATGCTGCCGCGCGTCAGACGGCTCGTGCCGTCGGCGTCGGGCGCCTCGGCGACGAAGGGCGAGGCCCAGGCGCCGTGGGTGTGCACCGGCACCATGATCGTGTGACCGTCGACCGTCACCGCCTTGTGGTCCGACGGCCCCGCGCCGCCGCGCCGGCTGGCGACGCCGGCGTTCGGCGAACCCGGGTCAGCCAGCCGCAACCCGAAGGACTGCAGCTCGGTCATCAGCCGGCGGCTCTCCGGCGACAGGGGCGTGGCGGGGCTGAGGGGCGGCGTGCTCATGGGAGGAACTCCGGAAGGTCGCGGGAACGGCAGGGGCAAGGGCGGCCGCGGTCATCGACGTCGAGGTCGTGGCCGGGCGGTCGTCGATCAGGAGGCTCAGCAGCTCGGGGCGCGCGTAGTGGCCCACCGAGTCCATCATGCGTTTGCGCTTGGCGATCAGCGCCATGTCGAGGTCGGCATAGACGATGCCCTCGCCCTCGGTCAGCGGCGTGCACAGGTCCTTGCCCTCGGGCGAGACGATGGCGGTATGGCAGCCGCCGCGCAGCGCCTTCTGCAGGCCCGGATCGGGCGTGATGGACGCGATCTGCGCGTCGGTCAGCCAGCCGGTGGCGTTGACGACGAAGCAGCCCGACTCCAGCGCGTGGTGGCGGATCGTCACCGCCATCTGGTCGGCGAAGATCTGCCCGACCATCGAGCCGGGAAACTGCGCGCAGTGGATCTCCTCGTGCTGCGTCATCAGCGCGTAGCGCGCCAGCGGGTTGTAGTGCTCCCAGCAGGCCAGCGCGCCGACGCGGCCGACCGCGCTGTCCACCACCTTCAGCCCGGCGCCGTCGCCCTGGCCCCAGACCATGCGCTCGTGATAGGTCGGGGTGATCTTGCGGCGCTTCAGGATCAGCGCACCGTCGGCATCGAACACCAGCTGGGTGTTGTAGAGGCTGCCGTGGTCTCGCTCGTTGACGCCGAGCACGACGACGATGCCGCGCGCGCGGGCCCGCTCGCCGACCGCCTGCGTGACCGGCCCGGGCACCACCACCGCGTGCTCCATCAGCCGCAGGTGCGGCGCGCCCTGCAGCACCGGCGGCAGCACGAACGAGAAGTAGGGGTAGTAGGGCACGAAGGTTTCGGGGAACACCACGATCCCCGCGCCGCGCCCGGCCGCCTCGTCGATCGCCGCGAGCACGCGCTCGAGCGTGCCCTCGGGCCGCTCGAGGTCGGGCGCGATCTGGACCGCGGCAGCGCGGACGGTGCGAGGGGAACTCATCTCAGGATCTCCATGACGGTTCGACGAGAAGCCGGGCGCAGGCCGAGGCACGGCCCACCGAGTGGACGCCGCGGGTCCGGCTCCGCCGGCCCGCCAGCGTCGCCCCCTTCGAGGGGGAGCGGCGCAGCCGCAACGGGGTGTTCAAAGTGTCCAGGTGTCGAGGATGAAGCGTCGGCCTTGCGGTGCAGCAGGATGATGTCCAGCACGTCCAGCGGACTGATCGGGCGGATGCCCTCGATCAGCGCGCCCTCGCCGTGGCCGTACAGCGCCTGCAGCGCGAAGCGGCAGGCGTAGACCTTCCCGCCCTCGGCGATGAACTTGGCGATCTGGTTGTTGAAGTTCTGGTGACCGGGGAAGGCCTCGTCGCCGAGCGTCGGGAAGCCGCGCTTGACACCCAGCGTCACGCCGGGGCCGTAGAGCAGCACCGAGGTCTCGAAGCCCTTGCGCTGCAGCCGCGTGGCCTGCAGCAGGTTGACGAAGCCGATCGAGCCTTCGAAGGCGACGGTGTGGAAGGTGACCAGGGCCTTCTCGCCCGGGGCGGCCTTCACGTCCTCGAAGACCTTCTCTTCGTAGTCGACGAGGAACTCGCCTTTCTCGTTGGCGGGGCGGGTGACTTTGGGCATGGCGGACTCCGTTGGCGGTTGGCGGTTGACAGGGGTCGAAGGAGGAAAGAAAGGCGCTGAGCGCAGCCGGCTCTTTGCACGCGGTGTGCCACGGCGGCCCCGCCGTGCAGCCCGGCGATGCGATCAATGGGCGATCAAGAAGCCGCGGCGCGGTCGCCGTCGACCGCTTCTTTTTCGAAGGCTCGCCGGGGCGTGGCAAGACCCCTTTTCCACAGGGGAATGCACGCACCGGCGTGAGGCGCCGCGATGCGATCAATGCCTCCGATCAACGGCCCTCGGCGCACCGCACCTGGGCACCGTCGCTCGCCGCGGGCCACCCGGTGATGGCATGAACGATGCAATCAATGCGCCATCCCGACCCCCTGCCCTCGCCCTTCATCCCATGGCCGCCGCCAAACCCATGCAGCACTGGCTGCGCCGACTCGAGGGCAGCGACCGGCCCGCCTACCTGCTGATCGCCGACCTGATCGCCGAGGACCTGCGCACCGGCCGGCTCGGCGCGCAGGAGCGCCTGCCCACGCTGCGCCAGTTGGCCGACAGCCTGCGGCTCAACTACACCACGGTGGCGCGCGCCTATGGCGAGGCGCGCAAGCGCGGGCTGATCGACTCGCGTCCCGGCATGGGCACCTACGTGCGCGGGCGCAGCCCGGCCGTGCCGCTGCGCGGCGGCAGCGGCGCGGAGATGACGATGAACCTGCCGCCGGAGCCCGAGGACCCGGCGCTGGTCGAGCGCCTGCGCGACAGCGCCCGCGAGCTGATGGCCCGCAGCGACCTGTACACGCTGATGCGCTATCAGGACTTCGGCGGCTCGCCCGAGGACAAGGACGCCGCGGTGCAGTGGCTGCGCCACCGTTTGCCGGACTGCAGCGCCGAGCGCGTGCTGGTCTGCCCCGGCATCCACAGCGCGCTGGCCGCACTGGTGTCGCAGCTGGCGCGGCCGGGCGAGCTGGTGTGCGTGGAGTCGCTCACCTACCCGGGCATCAAGGCGATCGCCACCCAGCTCGGCGTGCAGCTGCACGCGCTGGCGCTCGACGACGAAGGCCCGAGTGCGGCCGACTTCGAACAGGCCTGCAAGACCCTCAAGCCCAAGGCGCTGTACTGCAACCCGACGCTGCTGAACCCGACCACGCTCACCACCTCGAAGCGGCGGCGCGAGGCGCTGGCCGACATCGCGCTGCGCTACAGCGTGCCGATCGTCGAGGACGACGCCTACTCGATGCTGCCGCGCGAGGTGCCGCCGCCGCTGGCGCTGCTGGCGCCGGAGCTCACCTACTACGTCACCGGTTTCAGCAAGTGTCTCGGCGCGGGCCTGCGCACCGCCTACGTCAGTGCGCCCAGCGAACGCCAGGCCCAGCGGCTGGCCGGCGCGCTGCGCGCCACCACGGTGATGGCGTCGCCGGTGACCAATGCGCTGGCCACCCGCTGGGTCGTCGACGGCAGCGCGCAGGCGATGCTGCAGGCGATCCGCAACGAGTCGATCGCCAGGCAGGCGATGGCGGCCCGCCACCTGGCGCGCCACGCGGTACAGGCGCAGCCGGAGGGCTTCCACCTCTGGCTGCCGCTGTCCTCGTCGTGGAGCACGGTGGAGTTCGCGTCCTACCTGCGCACCCAGGGCGTCGGCGTGGTGGCCAGCGCCGCCTTCTCGACCGACGGCGATCCGCCGGACGCGGTGCGCATCTGCCTCGGCGGCCCGCTGACGCGCGAGGACTGCGACGCCGCGCTGCGGCTGATCGCCGACACGCTGGACCACCCGCTGCATCCGCACGCCACCGTGATGTAGGCCGGTCCGGCGCCCAGGGCTCGGCGGCACAATGCGCCCATGCCCGAGCTCCTCCGCGACTGGTTCGCCGTCGTCCGCAGCGCGGCCCGCTACTGGCTGGACAGCCAGGCCTTCGTGTACGCCGCGGCGCTGGCCTTCTTCACGGTGTTCTCGATCGCGCCGGTGGTCATCGTCGCGGTCGCGGTCATCGGCCTGGTGCTCGGCGAGCAGGCCGCGCAGGGCCAGCTGATGGCGCAGCTCGAGGCCGTGATCGGCGCGCAGGCCGCCGGCTTCGTGCAGTCGGCGGTGGCCGGCGCGCGCTTCGAGCGCAACGGCCTGTGGCCCACGCTGCTGGGCTTCGGGCTGATCCTGCTGGGCGCGACCACGGTGTTCGCGCAGCTGCAGAAGTCGCTCAACGCGATCTGGTCGGTCGCGCCCAGCCCCTCGCGCAACACGCTGCTGCTGCTCGTCAAGACCCGCGTGCTGTCGCTCACCGTGGTGCTGGCGATCGGCTTCGTGCTGCTGGTCTCGCTGCTGCTCAGCGTGGCGGTGCGTGCGGTGATGGTGTTCGCCGAGGCCTGGCTGCCGGTGCCGGCCTGGACGCTGGGCCTGCTGGACATCGGCCTGTCGCTGGGGGTGGTGACGCTGCTGTTCGCCGCGATGTTCCGCATCCTGCCCGACGTGGTGCTGGCCTGGCGCGACGTGTGGATGGGTGCGGCCGTCACCGCGGGGCTGTTCACGATCGGGCGCTCGCTGATCGCGCTCTACCTCACCCACACCGCCGCCGGCTCGGCCTACGGCGCGGCCGGCTCGCTGGTGCTGCTGCTGGTGTGGGTCAACTACTCGTCGCTGATCCTGCTGTTCGGTGCCGCGTTCACGCGCGCCCACCTGGAGGCGCGTGGCCGCCCAATCGTGCCGCGCGCCACCGCCATGGCCGTGCAGCGCGAACTGGTACCGCGCCCGCCGTCCGCGCAGGCGTAAGCTGTGGCGCCAGCGCAAGGCCGAGCAGGAGGCGCCATGACCCCGACCCCAAATCCACACGCCCGCATCGCACGGCGAGCGCTGCTGCAGG
>NZ_AZND01000165.1:0-7750 GCF_000576205.1 Methylibium sp. T29
CGCCTGGCCGAGCGCCCCGCGCTGCCCGCGGTGCCGGTCTACGAGCACCGCGCACCGCACGCGCCGCACCGCGCAGCGAAAAGCTGGCGCACTGCGCGCGGCGATGGCGGCGCGCGGCGCGAGTCACCACCTCATCTCCACGCTGGACGACCTGGCCTGGCTGTTCAACCTGCGCGGTGCCGACGTCGACTACAACCCGGTGTTCCTGGCGCACGCGCTGGTGTCGGCCTCGGACGCCCTGCTGTTCATCGGCGAAGGCAAGGTCGACGCCGCACTGGCCGCGATGCTGGGTGCCGAGGGCGTGCAACTGCGACCCTACGGGCAGGCACGCACCGCGCTCGCCGCCCTGCCCGCCGATGCGCGCCTGCTGATCGATCCGCGGCGCGTGACGCTGGGGTTGCGTGAGGCGGTGCCGGCCTCGGTGCGGTTGATCGAGGCCGTGAACCCGTCCACGCTCGCGAAGAGCCGCAAGTCCGCCCCCGAGGCCGCCTTCATCCGCGAAGCGATGGCACGCGACGGTGCGGCGATGTGCGCCTTCTATGCCTGGTTCGAGAGCGCGCTCGGCCGCGAGCCGATCACCGAGCTGACCATCGACGAGCGCCTGAGCGCCGAACGAGCGCGCCAGCCCGACTACGTCTCGCTGAGCTTTCCAGTGATCGCCGGCTTCAATGCCAACGGTGCGATGCCGCACTATCGGGCCACGCCCGAAGCCCATGCGGTGATCTCCAGCACCGCCGGGGTCGCCGCCGACGGGCTGCTGTTGATCGACTCCGGCGCGCAGTACCTGGGCGGCACGACCGACATCACGCGCGTCTGGCCGATCGGCGAGCCGACCGAGGCGATGAAGCACGACTACACGCGGGTACTGAAGGGCACGATCGCGTTGAGCCAGACGCGCTTCCCGCGCGGCACGGCGAGCCCGATGCTCGACGCGATCGCGAGGGCGCCGCTGTGGGCTGCGTCGCTCGACTACGGGCATGGCACCGGCCACGGCGTCGGCTACTTCCTCAACGTGCACGAAGGCCCGCAGTCGATCAGCAAGGCCGTCCCGACGCCCGACATGGCGATGGAGCCAGGCATGGTCACCAGCATCGAGCCAGGCCTGTACCGACCGGGCCGCTGGGGCGTGCGCATCGAGAACCTGGTGCTCAACGTGACGGCGCCAGGCGACGAGTTCGGCGACTTCCTCGCATTCGAAACCCTGACGCTGTGCCCCATCGACACGCGCTGCCTGGAGCGTTCACTGCTGCGCGCCGACGAGATCGACTGGCTGAACCGCTACCACGCCACGGTGCGCGAGCGGCTCGTGCCGCTCGTCAGCGGCACGGCGCGGGCCTGGCTGCTGGCGCGCACGCAGCCGGTCTGATGCGGCGACGCGCGGTCGCCCGCTCGCGCGCTATTCCTCGTCGCCGCCCAGCACTGCGCCCAGCAGCCCCCCGGCGCCGAAGCCACCGAGCACCGAACCCTCCTCTCGCGAACCGCCCCGCTGCGGTGCTGCGGCGAACACCCGCGATGCGAGCCGCGAGAACGGCAGGCTCTGCAGCCACACCGTGCCCGGACCGGTCAGCTTGGCGAAGAACAGGCCTTCGCCACCGAACAGCGCCGTCTTGACCTTGCCGACGTACTGGATCTCGAAGTCGACGCTCTGCGTGTAGGCCACGACGCAACCGGTGTCGACCAGCAGCGTCTGTCCCGGCTGCAGTTCGCGCTTGAGCACGGTGCCGCCGGCATGCACGAAGGCCAGGCCGTCGCCGTCGAGCTTCTGCATGATGAAGCCCTCGCCGCCGAAGAAGCCGACCGACAGCTTGCGCTGGAAGGCAATGCCCAGCTGACGCCGCGCGCCGCGCACAGGAAGGCGTCCTTCTGGCAGATCAGCGTGCCGCCCAAGGTCCGCAGGTCCATCGGCAGGATCTTGCCGGGGTACGGCGCCGCGAACGCCACGCGCTGCTTGCTGCCGACGTTGTTGGTGTAGACCGTCGTGAACAGCGATTCGCCGGTCACCAGGCGCTTGCCGGCCCCCAGCAGCTTGCCGAAGAAGCCGCCCTGTTGCGCAGATGCGTCGCCGAACACCGTGTCCATGCCAATGCCGGCGTCCATGAACATCATGCTGCCGGCTTCGCCGATGGCGGCCTCGCCGGGGTCGAGTTCCACCTCGACGAACTGCATCTCTGCGCCTTTGATCTCGTAATCGATCACGTCCATCGCCATGCTCGGTCTCCGTCAGTGCGTTTGCGCACGATCTAGCGGGGCACGATGGTAGCGAAGTGCCGTGAACTCCTGCCGGCCCGCGAACGGCCTCCTGCGCCGGCGCCGCTCGGGACCTGACGTGCACCCCCTTTTGGGGGAGCCATCACCCACGCCTCGACTCCCAGAATCGCGGGTTACCCCTTGCAGAAACCGCCCGTGACCTCCGATTTCACGATCCACCTGCCGACGCTGATGCTGCTGGCCGTCGTCGTGATGGGAGCAACCGCGGCCATCATGTCGGTGTTCGGCCTGAGCCAGCGCGTCTACCGCGGCTACTGGTGGTGGGTGGGGGCCATGTGGCTGGCCACCCTGGGAGCGGCGCTGCACGGACTGCGCAACCTGTGGCCGGTGGCCGTGGTCCCGGCCTGCCTGCTGGTGATGGTCTGGCCGGTGTTGATCACCACCGGACTGCGCCGCTTCTTCTCGCGCGACCGGCAGTTCTCTTCGACGCGGATCGATGTCGCGCTGTATGTCGCCTGCTACCTCGGCTGGCTGGCTTGCTGGCTGGCTTCCGCGCCGCAGCCGATCCGGTCGCTGGCCTATGGCGCCGGCTCGCTGATCCTGCTGCTTTACGCCGCCGTTTTCATCGGCAAGCTCGACGACTTCCGCCGCAGTCCGGCCCTCAAGCTGCTGATGGCGGTGATGATCGTTCAGGCCGCCGTCCCCATGTTGCGCCTGGCGGGCATGTTCTCCCAGGGCGCCGGCGCGCTGCCCGCCCAATCGCTGGTGGTCACCGGCGTGGTGCTGCCGTTGCTCCTGAGCATGCTGTTCACGGTCTACCTCTGCCTGGTGCTCACGCACGAGCGCACCGTGCGCGACCTGCGCGAGACTCAGCGCCAGCTGCGCGTGCTGGCCGACATCGACATGCTCACCCAGGTGCCGAACCGCCGTCACTTCGAGGAATTGGCCACCGCGATCGTCGGCAACGGCGCCGCGCCGCCGTCGGTGCTGATGCTGTTCGACATCGACCATTTCAAGCACGTCAACGACAACCACGGCCATGCCGTCGGCGATGCGGCGCTGCGGCTGGTCGCCCGCTGCACGCGCGACACGCTGCGCACACGCGACGTGATGGGCCGTGTCGGGGGCGACGAGTTCATGCTGCTGCTGCCCGGTGCGAGCGTCGACGATGCGCTGCACGTGGCCGATCGCATCACGCGCAATCTCGACCTGGCGAGCAAGAACTTCCCGCTGCCGTTGAGTCTGAGCTTCGGCTGGTGCAGATCCAAACAGGCGAATCGCTCGCCGCCGCACAGCACCGCGCCGACCTCGCCCTCTACGAGGCCAAGCGCCAGGGCCGCCGCCGCGCCGTGCCGGCCCGGCAGGACGGGCCCGATACGGTGTTCGGTGAGAGCCGGTCGCTGGGGCTCGATCCGCTCTGAGGTCTGTCGACGACGTCAGCGCGGCGCGAACCCCTGCCGCGCCAACACCGCCTGCCCGGCCGGACCCAGCACAAAGTCGACGAACCGCTGGGCCCGCGGACCCGCACGCTCCAACAGCGCCACGCCGTAGTCGGCAGAAACGTTCACGTCCTCCGGCAGGTCGACGCGCTGCAAGGCAGGCAGTTCCTGTTGGGCCTGCTGGGCATTGGTGCAATAGGTGATGAACACATCGGCCTGCCCCGCCTCGAGCAGCGCCGCATAGACGCTGCGGCCGGCGGGGGGCGGTGGCGAGGCCGGCCCGCCGGTCAGCTTCAGGGCCTTGCGATCGAGCGATTCGTAGGCTCCGGCGTACGCAGCACCACGCCCGTCGATGCGGCGAAACAGTTCCCAGGTGTAGTCCCCCGAAGGATCGGCCTGGGGCGTGGACGTGCCCACGCGCACGGCAGGATCGAGCAGGCGGTCCAGCGCGTTGTCGGCCGTCACGCCGGCCTCGGGCCGCGCCAGCAGGCACAGGCGATTGCGCGTGAAGCGCTGCACCACGCCGGCCCGGCCGACAGCGGCCAGCGCCTGCGGGTGCGCCATGTTGGCTGAAGCAAACACCTCGGCCGCCTCGCCCGCCGACAGACGGTCCTTCAGCAGGCCGGATGCGCCGAACACGAAGCGCAGCGGCGCTCCGGGCTCGCGCGCCTCGAACTGCCGGCCGATCTCGGCCAGCGGGGCCCGCAGACTGCCTGCGGCGAAGACCACCAGTTCGCCGTCCGGCGCGCCGGCCCGGCTCGCCTCGCCCGTCATGCCCAGCGTCATCGTCACGGCGGCGACCAGAGCCAGCGCGGCGGCCTTCACTTGGTTGCGGCGTTCGGGAAGAACAGTTGCTGGCCCCCGATCTGGTAGCTGGCGATCGTGGCCTGGCCTTCCGCAGAGACCACCCAGTCGGCGAAGGCCTGCGCCAGGGCCGTCTTGGTGTGCGGGTGCTTGGCCGGATCGACCACGATCACGCCGTACTGGTTGAACAGGCGCTTGTCGCCCTCCACCAGCACGGCCAGGTCGGCGCGGTTCTTGAACGACAGCCAGGTACCGCGGTCCGCCAGCACATAGGCATTGCTGGACGCGGCGATGTTCAGCGCCGGGCCCATGCCGCAGCCGCATTCCTGGTAGCCGGCATAGGTGCCCTTCGGGGCCTCGATGCCGGCGGCCTTCCAGTAGCGCAGTTCGGCAGCATGCGTGCCGCTCTTGTCGCCACGTGACACGAAGCTCGACGGGCTCTTCGCCAGCGTGCCCAGCGCGGCCACGATGTCGGCGCCCTTCACGCCCACCGGATCGGCTTTCGGGCCGATCAGCACGAAGTCGTTGTACATCACGGGGCTACGCTTCAGGCCGTAGCCTTCGGCGACGAACTTCTCCTCGGCCGCCTGGTCATGGACGAACAGCACGTCGGCATCGCCGCGACGGCCCATGTCCAGCGCCTGGCCGGTACCGAGCGCCACCACCTTCACGTCGATGCCGCTGGCCTTCTTGAACGCCGGCAGCAGGTGCGCGAACAAGCCGGACTGCTCGGTCGACGTGGTCGACGCCATCACGATGCTCTTGTCCTGCGCGACCGCTGCGCCGGCCACGCCGAGCGCGATCGCGAACATGCCCAGATGGCGCAGCAGCGCCCGCCTGTCGAACTTCACCATGGCAACTCTCCTTTGAGAAACAACTTGGCCTCGGGCGGCAGCGCCACCCCCTCGAAAAACTGTGCGGCCGGCACGTCGGCCAGCACGCGGCCGTGCTCCAGGTACACGACGCGCTGCGCCAGCCGCTTCACCTGCCCCAGGTTGTGCGACGCCATCAACAGCGTCATGCCCTGCGTCGCGAACTCGGCGAGCAGGTTCTCGACCTCGCGCTTGGCACTCGGGTCAAGGCTGGCGGTCGGCTCGTCGAGCAGCAGCACGTCGGGCTGCAGCGCCCAGGCGCGCGCCAGCGCGAGTCGCTGCTGCTGGCCGCCCGACAACGCGCGCGCTGGACGCGCCGCCTCGGCGGCCAACCCGACGCGCTGCAAGGCCTGTGCGCTGCGCACCTTGGCCTCCTCGCCACGCACCCCGCCGAGCCACAGGCCCAGCCGCACGTTGGCCTGGACGGAAAGGCGGAACAGGAAGGGCCGCTGGAACAGCATCGCGAAGCGCAGCGGCCGGCCGTCGAGGGCCTCGCGCTGCCGGCGCACGCCGGCGCTCGGTGCGAGCAGCCCGTGCAGCACCCGCAGCAGCGTGCTCTTGCCCGAGCCGTTGGCCCCGACGAAGGCCACGCACTCCCCCGGGACGATGCTCAGGTTCACGGCGCGCAGCGCCTCGAGCGCGCCGTAGCGCAGGCCCACCGACTCCAGGGCAATCAAGGCCTGTTCAGCCATGCATCGCTCCTGCAGCCCGACTGCCGTCGCTTGCGCCGCCTTGCGCCGTCCCGTGCGAGCGCGTGCTCCAGGCACGCACCAGCGCGATCAGTACATTGAGCAGCAGCACCACGCCGAGCAGCACCATGCCCAGCGCGAGCGCCAGCGGCAAGTCGCCCTTGCTGGTCTCGAGCGCGATGGCGGTCGTCATCACGCGCGTGTGGCCATCGATGTTGCCGCCCACGATCATCACCGCACCCACCTCCGAGATCGCGCGGCCGAAGGCCGCCAGCATCACCGTCAGCAGCGCCAGCCGCTCGTCCCACAGCAGCAGCGCGCCGCTGGTCCAGCGGCCTGCCCCGAGCGAGCGCAGCTGCTCGCCGTGCTGCTTCCAGCTGTCGGCGATGGCCTCGCGCGTGAGCGCAGCCACCACCGGCACCACCAGCACCGTCTGCGCGATCACCATCGCTGTCGGCGTGAACAGCAGGCCCCATGCGCCGAGGGGGCCCGAGCGCGACAACAGCAGGTAGACCACCAGGCCCACCACGACCGAGGGCAGCGCCAGCAGCGTGTTGAGCAGCACCAGCACGCCGCGCCGGCCGGGAAACCGCAGCACCGCCAGCGCGGCGCCGCCGGCCAGGCCCACCGCGGCGGCCAATGCACAGGCGGTGCCGCTGATCCCGAGCGACAGACCCACGACGCGCAGCAATTGCGCATCGGCCTGCACGATCAGGCTCACGGCCGTGCGCACACTCTCGACAAAAGCATTCATTCCCTGGCCCGTTCCGGACGGCGTACGCCCTTGGGGCACACTGCAATCGTGGCGATGCTAGATATGCACGGACGCCAAATCGATATGAACGAGCATGCATAGCAACAACAACGACGACTCGCCTGCACCGACCCGTTCGCCGCAGCGCGTGCAGCTCACCTATTCGCTCGGGACCGACGGCGCCGCCGGGCCGGTGCATCACCCGCTGTTCGCGCTGCTCGACGCGCTGCACCGCGGCGGTTCGATCTCGGCCGCGGCCACGGCGCTGGGGTTCTCCTACCGGCATGTCTGGGGTGAACTGCGGCGCTGGGAGACCGAACTGGGCCGCTCGCTGATCATCTGGAACAAGGGCCAGCGTGCGGTGCTCACGTCCTTCGGCGACAAGCTGCTGTGGGCCGAGCGTCGGGCGCAGGCGCGGCTCGCGCCGCAGATCGAGTCGCTGCGCATGGAGCTGGAGCGCGCCTTCGCGGATGCCTTCGACGACCGCGTCGACGTGCTCAGCGTCTGCGCCAGCCATGACCAGGCGTTGCCGCTGCTGCGAGAACTGGCGCTGGCGGAACAGCTGCACCTCGACATCGAGTTCGCCGGCAGCCTCGACGCGTTGCACACCCTCGACGCCGGCGGCTGCCTGCTCGCCGGCTTCCACGTGCTGGACGGCGTGGCGCGCGGCTCGGTCAGTGCACGCACCTACCGCGCACGGTTGAAGCCGGGCCACCACAAGCTGATCGGCTTCGCGCAGCGCGTTCAGGGCGTGATGACGGCGCCCGGCAATCCGCTGAAGGTGGGGTCGCTGCACGACCTGTCGCGGCCCGGTCTGCGCTGGGTCGGGCGCCCCGAGGGCACCGGCACGCGGGTGCTGCTGGAGGAACTGATCGAACAGGCCGGCCTGAAGATGCCGGAGGCCTTTGCGCTGATCGAGCCGTCGCACGGCGCGGCCGCGCAGGCCGTGGCCAGCGGCGCGGCCGACGCGGCCTTCGGGCTGGA
>NZ_AZND01000166.1:0-7750 GCF_000576205.1 Methylibium sp. T29
CGCGCGTCGCGCCGGCGCTGACGCCGACGTCGGGCAGCAGCGCGGCCTGGGCCAGCCCGAGATCGGCGCGTGCCTCCTGAAGGCGTGCCTGCGCGATGCGCACGTCGCCGTTGGCGGCCAGCGCGCGTTCGACCAGCGTGCTCAGCGCCTCGTCGCCGAAGCCGCGCCAGAAGCTGGCGATGTCGGCCGACACCGGCTGGGTGTTGTTGGCCGACGCGCCGGCATTGATGAATTCGGCATCCACCGTGCGGGCGGGCCGCTCGTAGTTCGGACCGACCGCGCAGCCGGTGGCGATCAGGGCGGCCGCGGCCAGCACGCCGAGACGGAAGGGCAGCCGGAGGATAGGGGCGTCACGCATGGTCGTCTCCCGTCGGGGCGCGCGGCTTCAGCGGCGCGGCATGGGCGGTGGGCAGGTGCTTCTTGGGGGCGAGCTTGCGCAGCAGCACGTAGAACACCGGCGTCAGGAACAGGCCGAACACGGTGACGCCGAGCATGCCGCTCGCCACCGCGATGCCCATCGCCTGGCGCATCTCGGCGCCGGCGCCGCTGGACAGCACCAGCGGGATCACGCCGGCGATGAAGGCGATCGACGTCATCAGGATCGGACGCAGCCGCAGGCGGCAGGCCTCGACCACCGCCTTGACGGTGCTGCGGCCGTGGTCCTCCAGCTCGCGGGCGAACTCGACGATCAGGATGGCGTTCTTGCACGCCAGCCCCACCAGCACCACGAAGGCGATCTGCGTGAAGATGTTGTTGTCGGCCGGCTGCCCCAGGAAGCCGCTGAGCCACACGCCGGTGATCGCGCTCAGGATGCACATCGGCACGATCAGGATGATCGCCAGCGGCAGCGTGGTGCTCTCGTAGGTGGCCGCCAGCACCAGGAACACCAGCAGCACGCACAGCGGGAAGATGTAGATCATCGTGTTGCCGGCGGTCTTCTCCTGGTAGACCAGCTCGGTCCACTCGTAGCTGATGCCGCGCGGCAGCGTCTCCTTCAGGATCTTCTCCATCTCGGCCTGCGCCTCGCCGGAGCTGAAGCCGGGCTTGGCCGCGCCGTTGAAGTCGGCGGTGTAGAAGCCGTTGTAGCGGCCCACCGAACCCGGCCCGAAGGTGGGTTCGATGCGCATCATGGCCGACAGCGGCACCATCTCGCCGGCGGCGTTGCGGATCTTCAGCGCGCCGATGTCCTCGGCCTTCGCGCGGTGGCCGGAGTCGGCCTGCACGATCACCTGGTAGGTCTTGCCGAAGCGGTTGAAGTCGTTGACGTAGAGCGAACCCAGATAGGTCTGCATCGTCTCGTAGATGTCGCTGAGGTTGACCCCCATCTGCTTGGCCTTGGTGCGGTCGACGTTGGCGAACAGCTGCGGCACGTTGATCTGGTAGTTCGAGAACGCCTGCGTGATCGTGCTGTTGGGGTTGCCGTAGATGCGGCCCATCAACTGCTGCACCGCACCGTTGAGCGCCCCCTCGCCCAGCGAGTCGCGATCCTGCAGCTGCAGCTTGAAGCCCCCGGCATTGCCCAGGCCGCTCACCGGCGGCGGCGACAGCACGAACATGAAGGCGTCCTGGATCGCGCCCAGCCGCTGGTTGACCTGCCCGACGATCGCGTCGGCGCTCTGCTCCGGCGCCGTGCGGTTCTCGAACTCGTCGAGGCTCAGGAACACGATGCCCGAGTTGGGCGCCGCGGTGAAGCCGTTGATCGACAGGCCGGGGAAGGCCACCGAACTCTTCACGCCCGGGACCGACAGCGCGATCTCGCTGAGCTGGCGGATGACCTTGGTGGTGCGTTCGAGCTCGCGCCGTCGGGCAACTGCGCGATGCCGATCAGGTACTGCTTGTCCTGCTGCGGCACGAAGCCCGGCGGGACCAGCTTGAACAGCAGCAGGGTGGCACCCAGCAGCACTGCGTAGATCACCAGCGCGATCGACTTGCGCTTGACGACGGTGCCGGTGACGCCGCGGCTGTAGCGGTCGGCATTGCGCGTGAAGAAACGGTTGAACCAGCCGAAGAAGCGGCCGAACACCTTGTCCATGCCGCGCGTCAACCAGTCCTTCTTCGCGTGGTGCGGCTTCAGCAGGATGGCGCTGAGCGCCGGCGACAGGGTCAACGAGTTGAACGCCGAGATCACCGTGGAGATCGCGATCGTCACGGCGAACTGCTTGTAGAACTGGCCGGACAGGCCGGACACGAAGGCCAGCGGCACGAACACCGCGCACAGCACCAGGCCGATGGCGATGATCGGGCCCGACACCTCCTGCATCGCCTTCACGCTCGCATCGCGCGGGCTCAGGCCGGCCTCGATGTTGCGTTCCACGTTCTCCACCACCACGATCGCGTCGTCGACCACGATGCCGATCGCCAGCACCAGGCCGAACAGCGTGAGGGTGTTGATCGAGAAGCCCAGCGCCAGCAGCACCGCGAAGGTGCCGACGATGGACACCGGCACCGCCAGCAGCGGGATGATGGACGCGCGCCAGGTCTGCAGGAACACGATCACCACCAGCACCACCAGCGCGATCGCCTCGACCAGCGTGTGGATCACCTTCTCGATCGAGGTGGCGACGAAGCGCGTGGGGTCGTAGACGATGGCGTAGTCGACGCCGGGCGGGAAGTCGGCCTTCAGCCGCTCCATCGTGGCGCGCACGTCGTTCGACAGCTGCAACGCATTGGAGTTGGGCGCCTGGAAGATGCCGATCGCGGCTGCTTCCTTGTTGTTCAGCAGCGAACCGAGCGAGTAGGTGTTGGGGCCGAGCTCGACGCGGCCGAGGTCGCGCACGCGGATCACCGAACCGTCGGCGGTGTCGGCGCGCACGATGATGTCGCCGAACTCCTGCTCACTGCTGAGCCGGCCCTGGGTGTTGATCGCGAGCTGGAACTCGGTGTTGTTCGGTGACGGCGGCGCGCCCACCACACCGGCGGCGACCTGCGCGTTCTGCTCGCGGATCGCGCCCACCACGTCGGCCGAGGTCAGGCCGCGGGCCGACAGCTTCTGCGGGTCGAGCCAGATGCGCATCGCGTAGTCGCCCGAGCCGAAGGTCTGCACCGAGCCCATGCCCGGGATGCGCAGCAGCGGGTCGCGCACGTTGAGCGTGGCGTAGTTGCGCAGGTAGAGCGCGTCGTACTTGTTGTCCGGCGAGACCATGTGCACCACCATGGTCAGGTTCGGCGAGCTCTTCTCGGTGGTCACGCCGATCTGGCGCACCACCTCGGGCAGGCGCGGCAGCGCGCGGTTCACGCGGTTCTGCACCGCAGTCTCGGCCACCTCGGGGTTGGTGCCGATCTTGAAGCTGATCGTCAGCGTCAGGGCACCGTCGGCCGAGGCCTGGCTGCCCATGTAGAGCATGTTCTCGATGCCGTTGATCTGCTCCTCGAGCGGCGTGGCCACCGTCTCGGCGATCACGCGCGGGTTCGCGCCGGGGAACTGCGCGCGCACCACCACCTGCGGCGGCGCGACCTCGGGGTATTCGGAGATCGGCAGCTTGAAGATCGCGATCGCGCCGACCAGCGTGATGAAGACCGACAGCACGGCCGCGAAGATCGGCCGGTCGATGAAGAAGCGGGACAGGTTCATGGAAGCCGCTCCCGGATCAGGCGGCGCGCGCAGCCGCGACCGGCGCGCTCAGCGCGGCCTTCTTCTCGTCCTTCTTGCCGCCGGCGCCCGGCGGCGGCGCGACCGGCTTCTCGACCGGCATGCCGCGGGCGTCGACATCGAGCTTCTCCGGCGCCAGCGGCGCACCCGGGCGCACCCGCTGCAGGCCGCTGACCACCACCAGCTCGCCCGGCTTCAGGCCGCTGGTGACCACGCGCATGCCGTCGATCAGCGCGCCGAGCTTGACTTCGCGGAACTCGGCGACGTTGTTGGCGCCGACCACGAACACGAACTTCTTGCTCTGGTCGGTGCCGATCGCACGCTCGGGCGTCAGCACCGCGTCGTAGGAGGTGCTGCCCGCCACCTGCAGCCGGGCGAACAGGCCCGGCGTGAACTGGCCGTCTGCGTTGTCGAACACCGCGCGGATGCGGATCGCGCCGGTCTGGGTGTTGAGGCGGTTGTCGATGAAGTCGACCTTGCCGGTGTGCGGGAAGCCGCTCTCGTTGGCCAGGCCCATCTTCACGTTCAGCTGGGCGTCGTTGGCCTTGCGCAGACGCAGGAAGGTCTGCTCGCTGCCGTCGAAGTAGGCGTAGACCTTGTGCGTGGCCACCAGCGTGGTCAGCACCGTCTTGTCGTCGACCAGGTTGCCGGCGGTGATGTTGGCGCGCGACAGGCGCCCGGCGATCGGCGCGCGCACCGCCGTGTACTCCACGTTGAGGCGCGCCACGCGCAGGGCCGCCTCGGCGGCGCGGATGTCGGCCTGCGAGGTGCGTTCGCCGGAGCCGAGCTGGTCGAACTCCTGGCGCGACACGGCCTTGGCGTCCAGCAGCTTCTGCGCGCGGGCCAGTTCGGCCTTGGCCAGCTCGGCGCGCGACTGCGCGGCGGCGAGCTGCGATTCGGCACGCGCCACCTCGGCCTGGTAGGGGCGGGGATCGATCGTGAACAGCAGCGCGCCCTTCTTGACGGTGGCGCCATCGACGAAGTGCACGCGGTCGATCGTGCCGCCGATGCGCGGCCGGATGTCGACGGTCTCCAGCGCCTCGAGCGGCCGGTGAACTCCTCGCTGTCGGCGATCGGCTTCTGCACCGCCGGGCCACCGAGACCGGCGGGGCCGGCGGCGGGCCGCCCTGCGCCTCGGCGCGCTCGCCGCAGGCCGTCAGCATGCCGGTGGCCAGCGACACGGCGATCAGCAGCGCGGCGGCATGTCGGAACGGAACAGGGGAGGCAACGGAGTCACGCATGAGAGCACCTAGGAGAAAGAGGTGGTGAGGCATCGAGGCCTCCGCGACAGCCGTGCGAAGTCCTCCCTGAGGGGCGCACACGTTCGGAGATCGTCCGCCACTCCACGTGTGTCTTTTGTGCAGGAGGGGGATGTTACTGACCCAACGGTCATCAAGCGATGGCCGTGAAATGCCCCCGAAGCCTGCAAGCCTATTGCAGGACGGCTTGCAAGTCTTCGGCCAGCTCTTCATGCGGGCAGGATGCCCTGGAGAGGGGGCTGCCTATACTGGCCCGTCGCTCCACCTCGCGCATCCAGCGCGCATCGCCATGAACGCTCCCGACCGCCTGCCCGGCCTCGACGCCGGCGTCTTGCAGGGCCACGTCGACCAGGCCTGGGACGCGCAGATCGTGCCCGAGCTGATCGACTACATCGCCATCCCCGCCAAGAGCCCGATGTTCGATGCGGACTGGGCCGCGCACGGCCACATCGACCGCGTGGTGCACCGCGCCGCGGCCTGGGTCGAGCGGCAGCGGCTCGCCGGGCTGAAGCTCGAAGTAATTGCGCTGCGCGAAGCCGACGGCACGCCGCGCACGCCGGTGATCTTCTTCGAGCTGCCGGCCACCACGCCGGGCGGCAATGCGGCCGGCGCGCCCACCGTGCTGCTCTACGGACATCTCGACAAGCAGCCCGAATTCAGCGGCTGGCGCGCCGACCTGGGACCATGGACGCCGAAGCTCGAGGACGGCCTGCTCTACGGCCGCGGCGGTGCCGACGACGGCTATGCGGTCTACGCGGCCGTCACGGCGCTGCAGGCGCTCGACGCGCAGGGCGTGCCGCGGCCGCGCTGCGTCGGGCTGATCGAGACCTGCGAGGAGTCGGGCTCGGGCGATCTGCCGGCCTATATCGACGCGCTCAAGCCGCGGCTCGGCGACGTGAGCCTGGTGGTCTGCCTCGACTCCGGCGCGGGCAACTACGACCAGCTCTGGCTCACCACCTCGCTGCGCGGGAACGTCACGGGAACGCTGCGTGTCGAGGTGCTGAGCGAAGGCGTGCACTCCGGCGATTCGAGCGGCATCGTGCCGTCGAGCCTGCGCGTGCTGCGCCAGCTGCTCGACCGGCTGGAGGACGCTGCCACCGGCCGCCTGCTGCCGCAGAGCCTGCACTGCGAGATCCCGGCCGAGCGCATGGCACAGGCCGCCGAGACGGCGCGCGTGCTGGGCGACGAGGTCTGGAAGCGCTTTCCGTGGGCCTGTGGTGCCGACGGCGGCTCGGTGCTGCCGATGAGCACCGACGCCACCGAGGCGCTCCTGAACCGCACGTGGCGTCCCACACTCAGCGTGACCGGCGCCGCCGGCCTGCCGGCCATCGCCGACGCCGGCAACGTGCTGCGGCCGGTCACGGCTTTCAAGCTGAGCCTGCGCCTGCCGCCGCTGGTCGACGGCCACGACGCCGCGGTGCGGCTCAAGGCACTGCTGGAGGACAACGCGCCCTACAACGCCAAGGTGGTGTTCGCGCCGGACGGCCGGGTCGGCGCCTGGGGGCCAGCGGCTGGAACGCCCCGCCGATCGAGCCCTGGCTGGAGACGGCGCTGCAGGCGGCCTCGCGCGCGCACTACGGTGCGCCCTGCGGCTACGTCGGCCAGGGCGGCACGATCCCGCTGATGAGCCTGCTGCAGCAGGGCTTCCCGAAGGCCCAGATGATGGTCTGCGGCGTGCTGGGTCCGAAGAGCAACGCCCACGGCCCGAACGAGTTCCTGCACCTGCCCTACGGCAAGCGGCTCACGGCCGCGGTGGCGCAGGTGATCGCGGCGCTGCCCGCCGACGCTGTCGCCTGAGCCAGGCGGCCCCAGTGCCCGGCCGCGACCGACCATGATCCAGGGCCTGGCCGCGCTGCTGTTGTTCCAGTCGCTCGGCGAGGCGATCGCGCAGCTCACGCACGCGCCGGTGCCGGGGCCGGTGATCGGGCTGGTGCTGCTGCTCGCCGGCCTGCTGCTGCGGCAGCGCGTGGGCAAGCCGGCCTGGGCACCGCTCGAGCAGGCGGCCGACGGCCTGCTGGCCCATCTGTCGATCTTCTTCATCCCGGCCGCCGTCGGCGTGATGCTGTACTGGGAGCCGTTGGTGCGCGAGGGTCTGGCGTGGGTGGTGGCGCTGGTGGCCAGCACCGCCGCGGCGATCGCCGTCACGGCGTGGTTCCTGTCGCGCCGGCTGGGGTCGGACGACACCGACGACGAGGCGCCGGCGCCATGAGCGCGTCCCGCGCGCTGACGCTGCCGGTCGGCCTGAGCGGCGCGCTGGAGCCGCTGGCCGAGGTGTGGGTCTACCTGGCCGCCACGCCGCTGTTCGGGCTGACGCTGACCCTCGGCGCCTACGTGATCGCCGAGCGCGTGTCGGCGCGCAGCGGGCGCCATCCGCTGGCCAATCCGGTGCTGTGGTCGGTGCTGGCGATCATCGCGGTGCTCGCGGCGACCGGTACGCCCTACCGCCGCTACTTCGAGGGCGCGCAGTTCGTGCATTTCCTGCTCGGCACCGCGACGGTCGCGCTGGCGGTGCCGTTGGCGCGCCTGTGGCCCGAGCTGCGGGCGCGCGCCGGAACCTTGCTGCTCGCGCTGTTGCTGGGGGCCGCGACCTCGATCACGGTGGCGCTCGGCACGGCCTGGGCGCTGGGTGGATCGAAGTTGATCCTGGCCTCGTTGCTGCCGAAATCGGTGACCGCACCGATCGCGATGGGCATCGCCGAGCGCATCGGTGGCTCGGCCACGCTGGCGGCGGTGTTCGCGGTGACGACCGGCATCGTCGGCGCGCTGATCGTCACGCCGCTGCTCAACGCGCTGAGCGTGCGCGACTGGGCGGCGCGCGGTTTCGCGGCCGGGCTGGCCGCGCACGGCATCGGCACGGCACGCGCGTGGTCGATCCATCCACGCGCCGGCGCGTACGCCAGCC
>NZ_AZND01000167.1:0-7703 GCF_000576205.1 Methylibium sp. T29
GCAGCGGGCTCGCGCCCTGCGCCGCCGGCAGGTCGGGCACGCCGCGGCGCACCAGCACGCAGGCCAGCGCGGCGATCGCACCGACCAGCACGAATGCGGACCGCCAGCCCCAGTGCTGGCCCATCCAGGCTGCGATCGGCACGCCGACCAGCGTGGCGCTGGTCAGGCCCAGCATCACCAGACCCACCGCGCCGGCGCGGCGATCGGGTGGCGCCAGCGAGGCGGCCACCAGTACGGCCACACCGAAGTAGGTGCCGTGCGGCAGGCCGGCGATGAAGCGCAGCGCGTTCAGCGACAGATAGCCCGGCGCCAGCGCACTGGCGAAGTTGCCCAGCGCGAACAGCGCCATCAGGGCCATCAGCAGCCGGCGCCGCGGCCAGCCGGCGGCCAGCACCGCCAGCACCGGTGCACCGATCACCACGCCCAGCGCGTAGGCGCTGATCACGTGGCCGGCCTGCGGGATGCTCACGCCGAGGTCACGGGCCACCTCGGGCAGCAGGCCCATGATCACGAACTCGCCGGTGCCGATGGCGAAGCCGCCGACGCCGAGCGCAACCACCGCCGGCCAGAACGTCCGGTCGCGGGCGGGGGGCGATGACGGCTGTGACGCGGGTGCAGGATCGGAGGGGCGCATCGGGCGCATTGTGTTGCGCCGCAACAAACCGTGCGAGCCGCGGGCCTTTGCGGCCCTGCTCACCGCTTCACCGGCCGACAGACTCGTCGATCATCTACTCGTCGACGATGCGCAGGCATCAGCGCCCGGGCACAGGCGGCCGCCGACGTGCGCGCGGCCGCAGCCGCCGCAGCGCCATCGCAGCACGCAATCTCGTGCACCACGCCGCCTTGCGGGCCGACCTGGTCAGCGTGTTCAAGCTGGCCACGGCGCCGGACGTGCCGGGAGCGGCGCGCACGACAGCTGCCTAGCGCGCCACGCGCGGCAGGCTGCTCTTGCGCTGCATCAGGTCGTCACGCGCGAACAGCTCCGCGACCCAGTCGACGAACACGCGCAGCTTGGCGCTGAGATGGCGGTTGGTGGGTAGACCACGTGGATCGGCACCGGCTCCGAGCACCAGTCCGCCAGCACGGGCTCGAGCTCGCCGCGGCTGATGTGGGTCTGCAGCATGAAGGTCGCGGCCTGCACGACGCCGAGTCCGGCGAGGCCGGCCGCCACGTAGGCGTTGGAGTCGTTGACCGACAGCACGTAGCGGCCCGCCACCTCGATGCGCTCGCCGTCCTTGTGGAAGTCGAACGGGTACTGCCGGCCGGTGCGCGCCGAGAAGAAGCCGATCACCGCGTGCGCGCCCGACTCGAGCTCGCGCGGATGTCGCGGCATGCCGTGGCGCTTCAGGTAATCGGGCGACGCGGCGGCCAGGAACTGCAGCTCGCCAACGCGACGCGCCACCAGCGACTGGTCGATCAGTTCGCCACCGCGCAGCACGCAGTCGACGTTCTCGCTCAGCAGGTCGACCGGGCGGTCGCTGACGCCGAGGTCGATCTGGATGTCGGGATAGAGCGCATGGAACTGCGGCAGCGCCGGGATCAGCACCAGCGTGCCGACCGACGAGCCGACGTCGATGCGCAGCCGCCCGCGCGGGCTGGTCTTCGCGTGCGACATGCTCGACTCGAGTTCGTCGATGTCGCCCAGCAGCCGGATCGCGCGGTCGTAGTAGGCCGCGCCGTCCGGCGTGACCGTGACGCGCCGCGTCGTGCGGTTCAGCAGCTTGGTCTGCAGCTGCGCCTCGAGCATCTGCACCAGCCGCGTCACCGAGGGCTTGGGCAGCTGCAGCGAGTCGGCCGCCTTCGTGAAGTTGCCGGCCTCGACCACGCGCACGAAGGCCTGCATCGCAGAGAACTTGTCCATGGGCGCCGCCTCCCCGCGCTGGTGATGCCGCACCGACGCGGCGGCCGGATTATTGCGTTGGTGAAACAAATCGTGAGCGAAACGGCTATTTATTGTTTCAACGCCCGCCACTATCTTCTGCTGCATCGCAACACGCTTCATGCCGTCTCTGCGGCCCGACGCCCTCATGACCACCTCGCCGCCCCGCTCCGCCCCCCTTGCGCCGCCCGCCGGCGTGGTGGTCTGGGCGGACCAATGGATCCCGGTCGATGCCGGTGAGCCGCTGAAGGCGCGCGTCTACGGCAGCCGCCCGCGCGGCCGCTCGGCGCCGCTGGTGCTGCACTTCCACGGCGGCGCCTTCGTGGCCGGCGGGCTGGACAGCGGCGCCACGGTCGCCGGCCTGCTGGCCGAGGCCGGGGCGGTGGTGGTGTCGCTCGATTACCCGCTGGCGCCCGCCCACCCCTTTCCCGCCGCCATCGAGGCCGGCCACGCTGCGCTCACCTGGATGCACCGCCACCGCAGCCGGCTGGCCGGCCAGAGCGCGACGGTCTGGGTCGCCGGCGAAGAGGCGGGTGGCAACCTGGCCGCGGCCGTGGCACTGATGGCGCGCGACCGGCGCAGCCCGCCGCTGGCCGGCCAGATCCTGATGTCGCCGATGCTCGATCCCTGCGTGGCCACCGCCTCGCTGCGCGATGCCGATGCCGGCCCCGTCGGTTGCCTGTGGGCCGACGGCTGGCACCAGTACCTGCCCGGCGCCGCCGACGCCGACCACCCGTATGCGGCGCCCGCTTCGGCGATGCGGCTGACCGGCGTGCCGCGCACGCTGCTGATCACCGCGCAGGACGACCCGTTGCGCGACGAGGCGCTGGCCTATGCACGGCGGCTGCGCGACGCCGGCGTCGAGGTCGATGAGGCGTTTCTCGACCAACCCACCGGCTGGCCCTGCGCCTGCAAGCAGCCCGCCGGCGCGCAGGCCGCCTGGGCGCCCGTGGTCCGCGGGCAGTTCCAGGCCTTTCTGCAGCGCGCTCATGCGCCGGCCGCCGTTCCAGTTTCCGCGTCTTCCTCCATCCAGAACCGCCGCCCCGGGAGCCTCTCATGAACCAGCCCTCTTCCTCTCCCAGCCCGCGCCGCCTGTGGGCCGCCGGCACCGCCCTCACCGCGCTGATCGCGGTGTCGGCCGCCTTCTTCGGACTCAACAGCCCCAACGCCGAGGCCAACCCGGCACCGACCGCCCCCGCGGCGACGCCGGTCTCGGTGGCCACCGTCGTGCAGAGCCAGGTCGCGGCGTGGGACGAGTTCTCCGGCCGCCTCGAAGCGGTGGAACGGGTCGACGTGCGCTCGCGCGTGGCCGGCGCGGTGCAGTCGGTGCACTTCCGCGAGGGCGCGCTGGTCAAGCAGGGCGAGCTGCTGATCACCATCGACCCGGCGCCCTATGCGGCCGACGTGGAGCGCGCCGAGGCGCAGGTGGTCGCCGCCCAGGCGCGCGTGGCGTACACGCGCAGCGAGCGTGACCGCGCCCAGCGCCTGTGGGACGAGCGCGCCATCGCGCAGCGCGAGTACGACGAGCGCGTGAGCGGCCAGCTCGAGGCCGATGCCAGCCTGCGCGCCGCGCAGGCCGCACTGCAGTCGGCGCGCCTGAACCTCGGCTACACGCAGGTGCGTGCGCCGGTGGCCGGCCGCGTGGGCCGGCTCGAGATCACCGTCGGCAACCTGGTGGCGGCCGGCCCCGGCGCGCCGGTGCTGACCACGCTGGTGTCGGTGAGCCCGATCTACGCGAGCTTCGACGCCGACGAGCAGGTGGTGGCCCGTGCGCTGAAGGACCTTCCGAGCGGCGCGAGCGCGCGCAGCCAGCTCGAGCGCATCCCGGTGCAGATGGGCACCGCCGCGAACAGCGACACGCCGCGGCTCGGCAAGCTGCAGCTGGTGGACAACCAGGTCGACGCGAAGAGCGGCACGGTGCGCGTGCGCGCCGTGTTCGACAACGCCGACGGCAGTCTGATGCCCGGCCAGTTCGCGCGGCTGCGCATGGGCCAGGCCCGCAACGGCAGCGCGCTGTTGGTCAACGAGCGCGCGGTCGGCACCGACCAGAGCAAGAAGTTCGTGATGGTGATCGGCGCCGACAACCGCGCCGAGTACCGCGAGGTGCGGCTCGGTGCCCACGTCGACGGACTGCGCGTCGTGACCGACGGCCTGAAGGCCGACGAGCGCATCGTCGTCAACGGCCTGCAGCGCATCCGTCCGGGCGCGCTGGTCGCGCCGAAGCCGGTGGCGATGGACGCCAAGCCCGAGCTGCAGGCGCGCGGCGACGCAGCCTCGCAATCCTGATGACCTGAACCGACCGGGGGCCCGACCCCCGGCGTCTCCGCCGTATCCCCGAGGGAGGGAGCCATGAACCTGTCCAAGTTTTTCATCGACCGACCGATCTTCGCCGGCGTGCTGTCGCTGCTGATGCTGATCGCCGGGCTGATCGCGCTGCGCGGCCTGCCGATCTCCGAGTACCCCGAGGTCGTGCCGCCCTCGGTGGTGGTGCGTGCGCAGTACCCGGGCGCCAACCCCAAGGTGATCGCCGAGACGGTGGCCACGCCGCTCGAGGAGGCCATCAACGGCGTCGAGGGCATGCTCTACATGGGCAGCCAGGCCACCACCGACGGGCTGATGACGCTGACCGTGACCTTCCGCCTCGGCACCGACCCCGACAAGGCCCAGCAGCTGGTGCAGAACCGCGTGTCGCAGGCCGAGCCGCGGCTGCCGGAAGAGGTGCGCCGCCTCGGCATCACCACCGTGAAGAGCTCGCCGGACCTGACGATGGTGGTGCACCTGCTGTCGCCGAACGACCGCTACGACATGACCTACCTGCGCAACTACGCGGTGCTCAACGTCAAGGACCGGCTGGCGCGCATCGACGGCGTGGGCCAAGTGCAGCTGTTCGGCTCGGGCGACTACGCCATGCGCGTCTGGCTCGATCCGCAGAAGGTGGCCGCGCGCGGCCTGTCGGCCAGCGACGTGGTGGCCGCGATCCGCCAGCAGAACGTGCAGGCCGCCGCCGGCGTGGTGGGCGCCTCGCCGGGCCTGCCGGGCGTGGACCTGCAGCTGTCGATCAATGCGCAGGGACGGCTGCAGAACGAGGAGGAGTTCGGCGACATCATCGTCAAGACCGGCGCCGACGGCGCGGTGACACGGCTGCGCGACCTGGGCCGCATCGAGCTCGGCGCGGCCGAGTACGCGCTGCGCTCGCTGCTCGACAACAAGTCGGCCGTCGCGGTGCCGATCTTCCAGGCGCCGGGCTCCAACGCCATCGAGATCTCGAACCAGGTGCGCGCCACCATGGCCGAGCTCAAGCAGTACATGCCCGAGGGCGTGGACTACGAGATCGTCTACGACCCCACGCAGTTCGTGCGCGCCTCGATCGAATCGGTGATCCACACGCTGCTCGAGGCGGTGGCGCTGGTGGTGCTGGTGGTGATCCTGTTCCTGCAGACCTGGCGCGCGTCGATCATCCCGCTGCTGGCGGTGCCGGTGTCGGTGATCGGCACCTTCGCGGTGATGCACCTGTTCGGCTTCTCGATCAACGCGTTGAGCCTGTTCGGACTGGTGCTGGCGATCGGCATCGTGGTGGACGACGCGATCGTGGTGGTCGAGAACGTGGAGCGCAACATCGAGGCCGGCCTATCGCCGCGAGACGCCACCTACCGCGCGATGCGCGAGGTCTCGGGACCGATCATCGCGATCGCGCTGGTGCTGATCGCGGTGTTCGTGCCGCTGGCCTTCATCAGCGGCCTGACCGGGCAGTTCTACCGCCAGTTCGCGCTGACGATCGCGATCTCCACGGTGATCTCGGCGATCAACTCGCTCACGCTGTCGCCGGCGCTCGCCGCGATGCTGCTGAAGGGTCACGGCGCGCCGAAGGATGCGCTGACGCGCGGCATGGACCGCGTGTTCGGCCGCTTCTTCGCGCTGTTCAACCGCGCCTTCAAGCGCGGCGCCGAGGGCTACAGTGGCGGCGTCACGCGCGCCATCTCGCGCAAGGCCGTGATGATCGGCGTGTACCTGGTGTTCCTGGCGGTGACGGTGGGCCTGTTCAAGGCCGTGCCCAGCGGCTTCGTGCCGGCGCAGGACAAGCAGTACCTGATCGGCTTCGCGCAGCTCCCCGACGGCGCCACGCTCGACCGCACCGAGGACGTGATCCGCCGCATGGGCGACATCGCGCTGAAGACGCCGGGCGTCGAGCACGCGGTGGCCTTCCCCGGCCTGTCGATCAACGGCTTCACCAACAGCTCCAACTCCGGCATCGTGTTCACGCCGCTGAAGCCCTTCGACGAGCGGCGCGACCCGAGCCTGAGCGGCGCGGCGATCGCGGCCGACCTGAACCGCCAGTTCTCGCAGATCGAGGACGCCTTCATCGTGATGTTCCCACCCCCGCCGGTGCAGGGCCTGGGCACCACGGGCGGCTTCAAGCTGCAGCTCGAGGACCGCGGCTCGCTCGGCTACGCGGCGATGGACGGCGCGGTCAAGGCCTTCATGGCGAAGGCCCAGCAGGCGCCCGAGCTGGCCGGGCTGTTCTCGAGCTACCAGGTCAACGTGCCGCAGCTCTATGCCGACATCGACCGCACCAAGCGCGCCAGCTCGGCGTCGCGGTGACCGACGTGTTCGACACGATGCAGATCTACCTCGGCTCGCTGTACGTCAACGACTTCAACAAGTTCGGCCGCACCTACACCGTGCGCGTGCAGGCCGATGCCACGCACCGCGCGCGCGCCGAGGACGTGGGCCTGCTGAAGGTGCGCTCGGCCTCCGGCGAGATGGTGCCGCTGTCGGCGCTGATGACGGTGCAGCCGAGCTTCGGCCCGGAGCGCGCGATGCGCTACAACGGCTACCTGTCGGCCGACATCAACGGCGGCCCGGCCCCGGGCTACTCGTCGGGCCAGGCGCAGGACGCGGTGAACCGCATCGCCGCCGAGACACTGCCGCCGGGCATCAGCTACGAATGGACCGAGCTGACCTACCAGGAGATCCTGGCCGGCAACTCGGCGATGTGGGTGTTCCCGCTCGCGATCCTGCTGGTGTTCCTGGTGCTCGCCGCGCAGTACGAGAGCCTCACGCTGCCGCTGTCCATCATCCTGATCGTGCCGATGGGTCTGCTCGCGGCGATGACCGGCGTGTGGCTCGACGGCGGCGACAACAACGTGTTCACGCAGATCGGGCTGATCGTGCTGGTGGGGCTGAGCGCGAAGAACGCGATCCTGATCGTGGAGTTCGCGCGCGAGCTGGAGTTCGCCGGCCGCACGCCGGTGCAGGCGGCGATCGAGGCCAGCCGGCTGCGGCTGCGCCCGATCCTGATGACGTCGCTGGCCTTCGTGATGGGTGTGCTGCCGCTGGTGCTGTCGAGCGGTGCCGGTGCCGAGATGCGCCAGGCGATGGGCGTCGCGGTGTTCGCCGGGATGATCGGGGTGACCGCCTTCGGCCTCTTCCTCACGCCGGTGTTCTATGTGCTGCTGCGCCGCCTGGCCGGCAACCGCCCGCTGACGCAGCACGGCGAGGTGCCGCACGCCGAGGCCTTTGCCGGCACCCCCGGCACCGGTGGCGCGAGCCTGAAGCCGCTGCCGGCCGCGCCGGTGGCCCACCACGACTGAAGCAGCGGACCGCTGCACTTCCTTCCGAGCAGAGAACGTCATGAAGCTTCCTTCTCCTCCTTTGCCTTCCCTCGCCGGCCGCCTGCCGCGGCTGCCTCGGGCCATGCTGGCCCCGCTGTTCGCAGCGCTGGTGCTGGCGGCTGCGCCACCGCCCCGCCATCGACCCCGCGGCACTGCCGGTCGCACCGGTGGCCTTCAAGGAAGGCGACGGCCGCTGGACCACGGCCGCCCCG
>NZ_AZND01000168.1:0-7597 GCF_000576205.1 Methylibium sp. T29
GCACCTTCGGGAGCATGGACGGGTTGCCTCTGTTGGTGTCCGTGCGATCAGGCTCACAGGTCAGCATGCCCGGCATGATGGACACGGTACTGAATCTCGGCATCACATGCCGCAGCGCGCAGCGCTTGGCACAGGAGACCGGCAACGCCGCCTTTGCCGTCGACACATGGGTGCGCTTCTGGCGCATGTTCGCCGAGATCGTGCTGGGCCTGGAAGCGACGTAGTCGAGCACGCGATTGCGTCACTGCGGGACGCAACGTGTCGGGAGCCGTCCGTGGAGAACTTCGGTCGGCTCGAGACTGCGGTTCTCGACGCGATCACCGCTCAGGCGTCGACGAGGTCATTGCCGACCCGGCTTGGCAACTGCGTCGGGCGATCGCCGCCGTGTTCGAGTCCTGGGACAGTCGTCGGGCGCGTGCCTATCGCGCACACCACAAGATCTCCGACGAGCTCGGAACCGCCGTTACCGTGCAGGCGATGGTCTTCGGCAACTTGGACAGCCGCTCGGGCTCCGGAGTCGCCTTCACCCGCAACCCCAACACCGGGGTGCGCGAGTTGTACTGCGAGTTCCTGGCGGGTCGTCAGGGAGAGGATCTGGTATCCGGCTCGGCCACTCCGTCTCCGCTGGGCGCGCCCGGCGGGCTGTCCGAGGCACATCACCGCGAACTGACCGATCACGGCCATCGACTCGAGGAGATGTACAGCGACGCCGTGGACATCGAATTCACGGTCGAAGGTGATCGCCTCTACTTCCTGCAGGTACGACCTGCCAAACGGACCGCGGCTGCAGCGGTCCGGATCGCCGCCGAGCTGGTCGACGAAGGCATGCTTGGCCGCGCCGCTGCCTTGAAGCGGGTCAGCGTCGAGCAGCTCAAGAAGCTGCTGCGCCCAGCTTTCGAGCCGGACGTGCTCATGCAAACCAAGCCGCTGCTTGAAGGGATCGGTGCCAGTCCCGGACATGCATACGGTATCGCCGTGCTCGACGCAGATCGCGCGGCGACATTGGCGGCCTCGGGCGAGCGAGTGATACTCGTGCGTCCCACGACGAGTCCGCAGGACATCCGCGGAATGCTGGCCTCACAGGCCATCGTCACGGCCAAGGGAGGGGCGCTCAGCCACGCCGCGGTCGTCTCCCGCGCGCTCGACGTTCCGTGCGTGGTTGGCTGCGAGGCAGTGGAGGTTGACCTGGCGGCACGTACCTTCACAGTCGGCGATGTGCGCCTGGAGGAAGGTGCCCCGCTTTCCGTGGATGGTGCGACAGGCAAGGTGTACAGCGGACTGCTTCCGCTGGAGCCGGCCTCGCAAGCGGCCGAACAGATCGATCGGCTGCTTGTTTGGGCAGACGATCGCACGCAGGCATCGTTCTGGGCGGGCAACGTCGGAGCCGCCGATGCGCAAAGCGCACTGCGACAGTCACCTCGCGGCTTCGGCGTCGTCGCACTGACGGACCTGATGATCGCCGCCGGGACGCTGGGCGACCTGATCGACGCGGTCAATGACCTCGGGCGGCAGCCCGACCGCAAGTCGACGCAGGATCGACTCGCCTGCCTTGCCTACCAGGCTTGCCAGCGGCTGATGCTCGAGTCGGTAGGCACGCCGATCGATTTGCGGCTGCCCAACCTGGGTTCGCCACGCGCACAGCGAATGATCAGCACCTGGGCGTCGCTCGCGCCGCGGCTGTTCTTGCCACTTGGACTCAAGAGCCTGTATGTGCCGCTACTGCGTGGCATTGCCGACGCGGCGCGCGAAACCGGTCACACACAGACAACACCGCTCGTGCCCGGCATCACCGCTGCGTCCGAATTGCAGGCATTCCGGCGAGTTGCTTCAGCGCTAGGTCTGAATCAGGTTGGCGCCGTGCTGCAGAGCCCGGCAGGGGTCGCTGACGCGAGCGCGATCGCTGAGGATGCCAGCGCGGTCTGGGTCGATCTGCGCGAGATCATCCGGACGTACTACGGCTACCCGAGCGCGCTGTCCTTCGCGGATGACGTGTTTGAAAGCTACGTCACTGACGGCTACTTGGCACACAACCCGCGCACCGCTCTGGGTAGCCGGCTAGTCGAGGCGTTCGCTGGCGTCGCGGCCGCGGCCGCGGCGGCGCAGCGGCCGAACGTGCGCGTCGGGGTCGAATGCGGCGACGGTGCCGCGCTCGGCCTGATCGAGGATCTGTACCGCTGCGGCATTCGCGTGTTTTCGCTGCCGACTGCGGCACTGCCCTCTGCGCGTTTGGCGCTTGGACAACTTGCGGTCAAGGAGCAATGAGTATGAGTGACGTGAGTGAACTGAGAGGCAGCGCCCTCGGCTTTGTCGAGACGCAGGGCAAGACTGCAGCCACGCTGGCCGCTGACGCGATGGTCAAGGCGGCGAACGTGCGCCTCGTGACGATGCAGCAGCCGGGGGGCGGCATCATCACCGTCATCGTTCGTGGGGACGTCGGCGCGGTCAAAGCAGCCGTCGATGCGGGCGAGGCCGCGGCGAAAGTCGTCGGCAAGGTGCGCTCGGCGCATGTAATCCCGCGACCGCACGACGACGTCGAGGATCTCCTTGAGCGACCGCCTGTCCGCTGAGGCCGCGATGAGCAGCTTGTTGGACTCACCGCTGCGGGGGGCGTTCAACTTTCGCGACCTCGGTGGATTGCTTTGCCGCGACGGTCGACGGCCGCGGCATGGTGTTCTGTTCCGAAGCGACACGCTGCAGGCACCGAATCAGCGCCTAATCGGGATCGGGGGGAGGGATAGCAACTGGGCATGTTCAAGATTTCGCCCAGCAATTGACTCGGTGAGCTACCACGCCTTCAGCAAGTCCGACTGCACGCTCTTCGCGGTTACCAAAGTTTGATCCCGGCTCGCGATAGTCCGCAGCGTTGCGCTGTTGTACAGGTGCGCCACCGAAAACGAGCCCTGGCGAGCGAAACGGGCGTCGCCGAAGACGTCGCGCTGGCGCCGCAGCACGCACGCCGTGGCCGGTCCCGACGTAAGCAATGGGATGGACGCCCCCATCCGCTGACGGTGAGCGTCCAGCCGTCCCATCTTGAATTGCGCTGGGGCGGTCATGACGATGGTGCCCACCAATTCGAACAGGTGGCACCTATGCAACCCAAATCCCAGCGCCGCGTTCACGGTGCCGAGTTCAAGGCGCAGGTTCTGGCCGAGTGCCAGCAACCGGGCGCTTCGGTGGCGGCCGTCGCGCTGTCCCACGGCCTGAACGTCAATCTCGTGCGCAAGTGGCTGGTCGGCCGGGGAATCAAGCGCACTGGCTTGCCCGCGCCGCGGCCGGTGAGCCGCACGCGGCCTGGTAGCGTCGAGACGGCTGCGGCGTCGCCGCAGTTCATCCCTGTGGAGCTGGCACCACTGGCGCCCGCCAGTGAGAAGGCCACCGGGCCTGATGCCCCGGCCGCGGACATCCACATCGAGGTCATCCGCGGCGGCACGCGACTGTCCGTACGCTGGCCTTCTGCCCAGGCCGCTTCGTGCGCGGCCTGGTTGCATGAACTTGCGGCCGCGGCGCTGAAGGAATGATCCGCATCGATGCGCTGTGGCTGTGCGCTCAGCCGCAGGACATGCGCGCCGGTGCCGACCGCCTGCTGGCGGTAGTCGTCAACACGCTCGGCGAGGCGCGCGCGCACCACGGCTACCTCTTCGCCAATGCGCGCGCCAGCCGCCTGAAGCTGCTCGTGCACGACGGCTTCGGCGTATGGTGCGCCACGCGTCGACTGCATGCCGGCCGCTTCGTGTGGTGCGTGCGCGATGCGAGCGCGGCAGCCCCGGCTCTGCAGCTCAGCGCCCAACAGTTCGAGGCCCTCACACTCGGGCTGCCCTGGCAGCGCCTGGGCGAGCTCAGCACCATCCGCCGCTGCTGATCGGTGCAGGGTCCGTTGACAGCGCAAGTGCCGATGGCGCGGCGCCGCTGGGCGCGGCACCATGCTGCGCATGCCCGGTGAGCTTGCCACCTCCATCGACCCGAAGAGCCTGCCGGCACAAGTCGTCGCACTGATCGGCCGACTGCAGCAGCAGGCCCAGGTCCATGCGCAGGAGTTGGCCCGCCGCGACCGCGAGATCGCCTGGGCGCACGTGAAGATCGACAAGCTCAACTTCGAGGTCGCACGACTGCGCCGCTGGAAGTTCGACGCCAAGACCGAGGCGATGACGGCATCGCAGCGGCTGCTCTTCGCCGAAACCATGATCGAGGACGAGGCCAGCCTGCGGGCCAAGCTCGCCGAGATGCAGGCGGGCTTGCCCCAGGTGCCAAAGACGCCCAAGGCGCTGCGTGCCAAGCCGCGCCGCCAAGCGTTGCCCGAACACCTGGAGCGCGTCGAGCACCGCCACGAGCCCGAAGACACCCACTGCCCGAACACCGACTGCGGCCGGCCGATGCAACGCATCGGCGAGGACGTCAGCGAGAAGCTGGACATCGTGCCGGCCAGGTTCTTCGTCCACCGCCATATCTACGGCAAGTGGGCCTGCAAGTGCTGCCAACAACTGCGCCAGGAGCCGGCCGAGCCGGACGTGGTCGACGGCGGCATCCCGGCAGCCGGGCTGGTAGCGCACACGCTCATCAGCCGCTTCGTCGATCACCTGCGGTACTACCGGCAGGAACCCATCAACGCGCGCTCGGGCGTGCACACGCCGCGCTCGACGCTGGCCACCTGGGGCGGCGCCGGCGGGGCGGCGCTGGAGCCGCTGTACGAGTTGCACCGGCGCTTCATCCTCAGTTGCCGCGTCCTGCACGCCGACGAGACGCCGCTGCCGCTGCTGGACCCCGGCGCGGGCAAGACGAAGAAGGCGTATGTGTGGGCCTGGGCACGCAGCCACCACGATCCGCACCCGGGTGTGGTCTACGAGTTCTGCCTGGGTCGAGGGTCGCAGTACCCGGTGGCCTTCCTTGGAGGCAAGGGACCGCCGGCGCATGAGCCCGCATGGAACGGCACCCTGATCACCGACCAGTACGCGGCCTACAACGCCGTGCTGGACGCCAAGATCTACCCGCAACGCAAGTCCGCCGCGTGCGCCGCGCATGCCCGGCGGCGCTTCGAAGAGCTCAGCCGTGGCGGCGACAGCGCCAGCGCGGTGGCCACCGAGGCGCTGCGACGCTGGGCCCGGATCTACCACGCTGAAGCGGCCTTCGCCGAGATGGGCCACGACGAACGCCGGCAAGCGCGACAGAGCGTGAGCAAGCCGCTGTGGGACGAGTTGGAGGTGTGGCTGAAGCTGCAGCGCACGCAGGTACTCGACGGCACCAAGATCGCCGAGGCGATCGACTACAGCCTGAACGCCTGGGGCCAGCTGACGCTGCACCTGGACGACGGGGCGGTGGCGCTCGACAACAACCTGATCGAGCGGCAGATCAAGCCGTGGAAGCTCGGCGCCAAGAACTGGCTGTTCGCCGGCAGCGCGCTGGCCGGCCAGAGAGCCGCGGTGGTGATGAGCCTGGTTCAGTCGGCCAAGCTCAACGGCCTGGATCCGTGGGCGTACCTGCGCGACGTGCTGGCACGCATCCACTCGCACCCGAGCCACCGGCTCGAGGAACTGCTGCCGCACCGCTGGCGGCCGGCCTGACGACGATGGGCGTGATCACTCAGCCGGTGATGGTCCAGGCCGCCATCGAGGTCAACCGCATGGGCCAGGCACAGAAGGTGGCCCTGGCCGACGAGATCTTCGTCCAGCAACCCAACCTGCTCGCCTCGATCCTGGCGCTGCCGCGCATGGGCGTCGACGTGGTGCAACTGGAGGTGCCGCTGCACATCCTGTTCGTCACCTTCCAGGCGATGAAGCTCAGCGGTCGCGCGTGGCTGCTCGTCACCGAGGACATCCAAGAGGGATGCCTGCAGCGCCTGACGGCCCGTGCGCGCTTCAACGAGGGTCTGCCGGACGACCTGGTCAACAAGGTCGTCCAGCAGTTCTGCGACGAGCATGCCGAGCGCTACCTGCTCGCGTTCGTCTACGGATACCTCGGCGACCACGACCTGCTGAAGGTGCGCACCGACGCCGAGAAGTTCCTGATGCTGGCCGCGCTTAACCTCGTGGAGTGCGTCGCCTTCGTTGGAGCCACGACCACAACCTGACCATCGCGGCCGCGGAGCCGGGTCAAGGTGGGATGGCCAGACGCTCACCGCTGACGGCATCGAAGTGCCCCTCGATCTGGCCAAGAACCTGTTCCAGGTGCACGGCGTCGACGAGCGCGGTTCAGAGGTGAGCGTGTGCAGGGCGCTTGGCACATCCAAAACGCCAACGCGTACCACGCCAGGCTCAAGAACTGGATACGCCGCTTCAATGGCGTGGCCAGTTCGTACTTGGCCAGCTATCTGGGCTGGTTCCGTGCCTTGGACCGTTCAGCCCAATCTCACCGCCAGCCCGCGCCGTTCCTGGCTCTGGCTGTCGGTGCTTGATGCGTCATCAAGCAATGCGCAAAGAGCCATTGGAAAAGACTGTAGGCGTCTCCAAGCTGTCCCGCTACGCACCCATAGGGTATGCCCCGGGGCCGGAGAAGTTATTGGCCTTGCCGGATAGCGCGCGCCGCTCCGATTTGTCCGTCATGGCAATAGTCCATCGTGTTGCCGCTCCTTAATGTACCGACGCACCCAGCGCCAGACCGGAATGCAGGAGACAAGCTTGGTTCGGGTGTCGCCAACGGTCCCCCAAGACGTTTGATAGCCACATCAATCCATTGATGCGTGTGCGCTCGTGTGTGCATTGACACGCGCGTGCGTATCGCACGACAGACAAGAAAGGAAACATGATGGAAGCGCTTGAGCTAGAGAAGAAGCCGCCTGGGCTGCGGCTTGGCCCGCCCATGTTCTCGCTGATGAATCTGTTGATCATCGTGGCGGCAAGCTACCTGATCTGGATCATCTTCGCCGACCCGGTCCACTCCCCGTGGAAAACCTATCCGCAGCCGTTCGGGGTGGTGCTCTTCTGGTCGATCCTGTTCGTGGTGTTCTTCGCCTTTCTCGGGCAACTCTGGGGGCTGGGCCCACGCCCCCAGCCGGTCAGCGGCGCGATCTGGATCCTGCTCACGACCGTATTCGCGGTGATCGTCCCGAGCGTGCTGCTTCACGGCTACGGGGTAATGGACCCCGCCTTCGATATCGGGAAGGGAGGCTACACCGCCACTACGATGATCGTCCTCATCGGCTTCTACACCTGGGGCATCCTGGGCACAAGCATGGGGCATTGGCCCTGGGTCGACTTGGGCTTGAAACAGCCTTGGGTCGGTATCGGCGGGTTCCTGTTCGGCTTCGTGCTGACCTTCCTCGGATACATCCTGCTGATCTACCCGAGTCTGGCCAGCTGGACGTCGCCGGACAAGACCATCCTCCCGCTCACAGTCGTGATCGGATGGTTCTACAGCGTGATCGTGTCTTGGCTCACGACATTCCTTATCCTGGACAACTGGCCGTGGAGCGCTTTCGGATCGCGCGCCAAGACGGCCTTCGCAGCCTTGGTGGGCAATTTCGTCGTCGGAACGGGAATCTACTTCGCCTTCCACGCCCTGCTCAGGGGCATCCTGCTTCCGCAGGATGTTCAGGCGGCTCTTGGCCCTGCGATCGACATCTGGCCTGCGCATCTCGGGGTTTGCGTCTCCTTCTGGCTGATCTTCT
>NZ_AZND01000169.1:0-7480 GCF_000576205.1 Methylibium sp. T29
CGACGCGCCGGGAGGGCGCTGCGGCGCCAGCACCACGCGGTCGCGCGGTGTCTTGTCGAGCAGCAGGCGCGTCACGTCGGGCCGCGAGTAGTGGCCGGCCGGATCGGCCGCCGCCTTGGCCAGCGTGATCAGGCCCAGGTCGAGCTCGGCGTGGACGAGACCCTCGGTGTGCTCCGGCAGCGGCTCGGTCAGCAGGCGGCCGTCGGGTGCGTAGATGCCCGCATAGCCCCCGCCTTCGAGCAGCAGCTGTCGCTTCGTCGGGTCGTCGCCGCACAGCAGCGCCACCATCTCCTTCGAGACCGTGGCGCAGGGGGCGACCACGAAGCACTGGCCTTCCACGGCGTAGATGCGGCTGGCGGCGGTGTTCACCTCCGCGCCCAGCGCATGGGCGCCGCCGCGGTAGAGCGAGAAGCTGGGCCAGGCGGCGATGTGCACCTGCTCGTCCTGCGCGTACATCGCGTACTTCGACAGCGGTTGCAGATGCTCCCAGCAGCACAGCGCGCCGATGCGTCCGAGCGCGGTGTCGTGCACGCCGAGGTCGCTGCCGTCGCCCTCGCCGAACACGGTGCGCTCCACGTGCGTGGGCTTGAGCTTGCGGCGCCGCGCCACCGTGCGGCCCTCGGCGTCGATGATCCACTGGCCCATGTAGAGGCTGCCGCCGGCCTTCTCGCTGTGGCCCATCACGACCATGATGGCGTGGTCGCGGGCCGCCTGGGCGATGCGATCGGCCTGCGGCGAGCCGTCGACCAGCGAGTGATCGTGGTAGCGCTGGATGAACTGCAGCGCCCAGGCCGGCGAATCGAGCCAGATGAACCACGGGTAGCCGGGCAGCCAGGTTTCCGGAAAGGCCACGAGCTGCGCGCCCTGCGCGGCGGCCTCGGCGATCAGGCCCACGGCCTTGTCGATCGACGCGTCGAGGTCCAGGAACACCGGCGCAGCCTGGACGGCGGCAGCGCGGAACTTGGGGTGCGAAACCGGCATGGCGAGGCTCCTGTCGTGCAATGGAGCGGAGCATGCGACGGATCCGTCCCGGCGTCTTGCCTGGACGAAGCGCGGTACTTGACCGCAGCACGCAGCGCGCGGCCTGGCCGCGTTGCGAACGGCGTTTACAGGCCCTGAGCTGCAGCCCCATGCCCACCCTGTTCACTACCGTCGGTGTCGAGCCCGCCCAGCGTCTGGCGTACTGGACCGACGGCGTCTGCGACACCTACGTGCAGCTGGACTGCGACGCGATCGGCGACGCCTCGCGGTTCGAAGGCGAGATCGCCGCCGATGCGCTGTCCACGCTGACGCTGTCGCGCGTGACGGCCAGCGCGCAGCGCGTGCGCCGCACGCCGGCCAAGATCGCGCGGGCGAGCGAGGACTACTTCCTCGTCAGCATCCAGACGCAGGGCTGCGGCGCGGTCGTGCAGGACGGACGCGTGGCCCACCTGTCGCCCGGCGACTTCGCCCTCTACGACAGCACGCGGCCCTACGAGCTGCGTTTCGACGCGGCATTCCAGCAGTACGTGCTGATGCTGCCCGGCCCCACGCTGCGCACCGCCCTGACCGACACACCGTCGCTCACCGCCTGCGCGGTCAGCGGCCGGCGCGGGGCCGGTCACCTGATGATCGGCATGATCGAGACGCTGTCGGCCGAGATCGCCACGCTGGCGCCCGAGTCGGCGGCGGCCGTGGCGGACAGCGTGACGCAGATCCTGATCGCCGGCCTGTCGACGTTGCCGGGCGCCCGGCCGCCGCCGGTGTCGCGGCTCGTCGCGCTGCACCGGCAGCAGGTGAAGGCGCTGGTGCGCGAGCGGCTGCGCGATCCGGATCTCACGGTGGCCGGCATCGCCGAGCGCCTCGGCGTGTCACCGAGCACCTTGCACCGGGCCTGGGCCGGCGAGGCCTGCTCGCTGGCCGACTGGATCCAGACCGAGCGCCTGGAAGCCGCGCGGCGCGACCTGTGCGCCGCGCAGCAGCGTCTGCGCCGCGTGAGCGAACTGGCGTACTCGTGGGGCTTCAAGGATGCCGCCCACTTCAGCCGCGCCTTCCGCCGGCGCTTCGGCTGTTCACCGCGCGAGCTGCGGGCCCGGATCGAAACCTGACATGCCGGACGTCGTGTGGCTAGCACGGCTGCGAGAGACCTTGCCGGCACACGCGCCACGGTGCTCTCCTAGAGTCGCCGCTGGTCGTCTCCGGCCCGCCCGTGTCCGGACGCGCCGTCTTTCGCTCCCGCCTGATGAACGCTGCCGCGCCGCCGTCTCTTTCTTCTTCTTCTTCCTCCTCGCCGCCGCTCCCGCGCGGAGCGGTCGCCTGCCTGGCGCTGGCGGCCTTCGGCAGCGGCTTGTCGATGCGGGTGAACGATGCCCTGCTGCCGCGCCTGGCCGGCGAGTTCGCCCTCACGCTGGGCCAGGCTTCGCAGGTCATCGGGCTGTTCGCGACGGCCTACGGGCTGGCCCAGCTGTTCTTCGGTCCGGTCGGCGATCGCTACGGCAAGTACCGCGTCATCGCCTGGGCCACCGCGGCCTGCGCCCTCACGTCCGTGCTGTGCGGGATGGCGCCCGGCTTCGATGCGCTGCGTCTGGCACGCGTGCTGGCCGGCGCGACCGCGGCGGCGGTGATCCCCTTGTCGATGGCGTGGATCGGCGACGTCGTCGACTACGAGCGCCGGCAGCCCGTCCTCGCGCGCTTCCTGATCGGCCAGATCTGTGGCCTGTCCGCCGGCGTCTGGTTGGGAGGCTTCGCGGCCGATCACCTCGGCTGGCGCGCGCCTTATTTCCTGCTCGCGGGCTTCTTCGCGCTGGTGAGCGTCGCGCTGTTCGCGCTGAACCGGCGTCTGCCGGACGCCGCCCGCCCGGTGCGCGCGGCGAGTGACGGGTCGCCGTTGCGCCGCATCGCGACCGAGTTCGGCGGCGTGCTGGCGCGTCCCTGGGCTCGGGTGGTCCTCGGTCTGGTGTTTCTCGAGGGCCTGTTCCTGTTCGGGCCGTTCGCCTTCATCGCCTCGCACGTGCACGAGCCTTCCAGCTCTCGCTGTCGGCCGCGGGCGCGCTGGTGATGCTGTTCGGGCTGGGCGGCTTCGCCTTCGCCGTTTCGTCCGGCCCCCTGGTGCGGCGGCTCGGCGAGGCCGGCCTGGCACGTTGGGGCTCGCTGATGATGTGCGGGGCGCTTGTCGCGGTCGGCTTCGGGCCGGGCTGGGGCTGGGCGCTGGCCGGATGTTTCGTCGCCGGACTGGGCTTCTACATGGTGCACAACACGCTGCAGGTGAATGCCACGCAGATGGCGCCCGACCGGCGTGGTGCGGCCGTCGCCGCCTTCGCCTCGTGCTTCTTCCTCGGGCAGTCGGCCGGCGTGGCGCTGGGCGGGTGGCTGGTGGGGGTGATCGGTCCGCCGGGCTTCCTGGCGATCGGCGCGGTGGGTCTGCTGCTCATCGGACGGGCCTTCGTGGCCGGTCTCGCGCTGCGGTCGCGGGCCGCGGCAGCCGTTGCCGTGTAGGACAACGCCGCTGACGGCTGCGCGCCTGTGCCGCGACCTCGCTGCGGCGGGTGGACAGTGCCTGCTGTCGAACGCAATACTGGCCCGGTACCCAACCGGAGGAACCGCCACCATGTCCGCGAGCCTGTTCGATCTGCTGCACGAGAGCCATGAGATCCAGCGCCAGCTGTGCCGCCGGCTGACGGCGGCGCGCGCCTCCACGGCGCAGCGCGAGCAGGTCTTCTTGCAGCTCAAGGTGGAGCTCGAGGCGCATGCCGCCGCCGAGGAACGCTTCCTCTACGTGCCCTTGCTGATGACCGATCCGGGGCTGTCGTCGTCTCGGCATGCCCTGTCGGAGCACCACCAGATCGAGGAGCTGTGCGAGGAACTGAGCGTGTCCGACAAGCAGGGCGAAGCCTGGCTCGACACCGCGAAGCGGCTCGGCGAGAAGGTGCGGCACCACCTGAAGGAAGAGGAGCGCAAGTTCTTCAAGGTGGCCGGCCGCATCCTCGACGTCGACAAGAAGGACATGCTGGGCCGGCGCTATCAGAAGGATCTGGTGCGCATGCGAAAAAGTATGCCGCCGACTACCAGCGGGTGGATGTCAGCAGCGCAGGCGAAGTGGTGGCCGCGCCGCGCTGAGCCGTGGGACCTGTCAGGGCACCAGCGAGAGGAACAGGAAGGCCGCGAACAGCACCAGGTGCACGGCGCCCTGCATCAGGTTGGTCCGCCCGGTCCCCAGCGTGATGGCGCCCACGATGAAGGTCAGCAGCAGCAGCACGAGGTCCTTGGCCGCCAGGCCCAGCACCAGTGGCAGGTCGAGCAGCACTGCGGCCACCACGACCACCGGGATGGTCAGTCCGATGCTGGCGAGCGCCGAGCCCAGCGCCAGGTTCATGCTGGTCTGCAGGCGATCGGCGCGGGCGGCGCGCACCGCGGCCCAGGTCTCGGGCAGCAGCACCAGCAGCGCGATCGCGATACCGATCACGGCCTTCGGCGCGCCCGCGGCCGCGACCGCCGCCTCGATGGTCGGCGACAGCTGCTTGGCCAGCCCCACCACCGACACCAGGCCGATCAGCAGCAGGCCGAAACTGGCCCAGGCCTGGCCGTTCGACGGCGGCTTGGCGTGGATGTCCTCGTCGTCGGCATTCGTCGGCGGCAGGAAGTAGTCGCGGTGGCGCACCGTCTGCACGAACACGAACACCGCCCACAGCACCAGCGAGGAGACCGCGACGAAGGTGAGCTGCGAGACCGTGTAGGTGCCGCCGTCCGAACTGGTGGTGAAGGACGGCAGCACCAGCGACAGACCGGCCATGGCCACCAGCGCCGCCAGCGCGGAGTTCGCGCCGTCGAGCTGGAAGGACTGCTCGTGGTGGTGCAGGCCGCCGACCAGCAGACAGATGCCGACCACGCCGGTGCAGATGATCATCACCGCCGAGAAGATGGTGTCGCGCGGCAGCTCGGCCTTGCCCTCGCCGCCGGCCAGCATCATGGAGACGATGAGCGCCACCTCGATCACCGTGATCGCGATCGCCAGCACCAGCGTGCCGAACGGCTCGCCCACGCGGTGCGCCACGACCTCGGCATGGTGGACCGCCGCGATCACCGCGCCGATCAGCGCGACGGCACAGGCCGAGGCGATGGCGGCGTTCATCGGCAGGGCCAGCGAGGCTCCCAGCAGGGCAGCGGCGGCGAGCGGCAGGAGCAGGGCCCAACGGGGCATATGGCGGTCCTTTCAGGGGCGCGAGCGGTGGAACGGCGCGGCGCGACACGGTCGATCGCGCCGCCGGCGGCAAGCGCGAAGGATAGTCGGACAGGGCGCGCGGTGCGCCGGGGTGCGGGTCAGGCCGCGGCGTCGTCCGCCAGCACCGCCTGGTTGCGGCCGTTCGCCTTGGCCTGGTAGAGCGCCCGGTCGGCCCGGCGGATGAGCGTCTCGTGCGTGTCGTGCTCGCCGGGCACCAGCACCGCCACGCCGATGCTGGCGGTGACCACGCCGAACGGCGACAGCTCGTGGCGGTGCCCCAGCGCCTCGAGGGCCTGGCAGATGCCGCGCGACATGGCGAGCGCGCTGGTCTCGTCGGCCGCCACCGCCACGAGGGCGAACTCCTCGCCGCCGTAGCGTGCCACCAGGTCGCCGGCGCGGCGCACGTTGGCGCCGAGCACCTGCGCGATGGTGCGCAGGCAGTCGTCGCCGGCCTGGTGGCCGTAGCGGTCGTTGTAGTGCTTGAACAGGTCCACATCCAGCAGCGCCAGCGCCAGCGGCTGGCCGGTGAGGCGGGCGTGTCGCCATTCGCCGGCGATGAACTCGTCGAAGCGCCGCCGGTTGGCGATGCCGGTCAGGCCATCGGTGGTGCTCAGCGTGCCCAGCTGGCTGTTGGACTCCTCCAGCTTCAGGGTGCGCTCGCGCACCTTGTCCTCCAGGCTGCGCGTCAGCGCGCGCTGCTCGCTCAGCAGCGTGGCGAAGCCCATGCCGACGATGCTGAGCGTCAGGATGAACTCCTGGGTGCGCAGGATCAGCTCGTGCGGCGAGGCCTCGCCGAAGGGCTTGTGGCCGGTGGTCTGGGCCCAGGCGGCCGCCAGTGCGATGAGTGCGACCGCCGGCGCGGTCCAGCGCGTGCCGAAGCGGACCGCGATGTACAGCATCGGCGGCAGCAGCAGGTTCGGCGTCAGCGGCACGCCGCTCCAGCGCTCCGACTGCCCCGACAGGATCAGCCCGGCCAGCGCGCCGGTGAACAGCAGCACCGGTCCGTCCTGCCAGCGCAGCCGGATCGGCTCCGGAGCGGGCTGCGCCAGCGCCAGCAGCATCGGCGTGAAGATCAGCAGCCCCAGGCCGTCACCGAACCACCACAGCAGCACCAGCGTGGGATAGGGTGTCGTCACGCCGTCCATCGCCTGCAGCACCAGACTCGCCAGCAGCGCGGCGACGAGTGCGCAGAGCAGCGGGCCGATGACGACGAACTTGCCCAGGTCCTGGATCCGGTCCAACGCCGGCGACGTGCCCGCGCGGCGCAGCAGCAGGTAGGCCAGCGTCACTTCCGTGAGGTTGACGAGGCTCAGCAGCACCGCCTGCAGCGGTGGGAACACCGGCAGGTTGGCGAGCACGTCGGAGCTGAACGTCAGCAGGGCCATCCAGCCGCCGCGCCGGCCGCGGAAGTGGAGCAGCGCTGCCAGCAGCACGGCGTTGGGCAGCCAGATCACCACCTCGTTCTCGGGCGACACGGCGCACAGGAAGGTCAGCTTGACGCTGGCGAAATGCAGCAATGGCAGCAGCAGGTAGACCCACCACGCCGGCGGTCGGTCGGCCTGCGCATTCGGTTGCGGGGAGAGCATCGTCGGGGTCATCGAGCCGCTGCGTTCGGGAACAGGGATATCGGTCATTCGGGGTGAGCATCGCAGGCCTCGCGGCCCGACACGGCGGCCCGGTCGGGCCGGTCGTGAAGGATGCCCGATGTGGAGCGTCGATCAATGCGGCACCGGCACGAATCGCAGCGTCGGCTGGCGCGCCAGCACGGCGTCGCGCGGGCCGGCATCGACCACGCGGCCAGCCGCCATCAGCACGACGGTGTCGAAGCGATCGAGCAGGCTCAGGCGGTGGATCGACGCCACCAGGCAGGCCGCCGGGAAGGCCTGCGCGATGCGTTCGAGCACGCGCGCCTCGGTCGCGGCATCGAGGGCGCTGGTGGGCTCGTCCAGCAGCAGCAGCGAACTGCCGCGCGCGGCGAGCACACCGCGCGCCAGGCAGAGGCGTTGCCGCTGGCCGCCCGACAGGTTGAAGCCGCGCTCGGACAGGGCCGTGTCCAGGCCGCTCCCGATGGCGGCCAGGACCTCGTCGAAGCCGCTCACGTGCAGTGCGGCGTGCAGATCGGCGTCGGCGCAGGCCCGGCCGAAGTCCAGGTTCTCGCGCACGCTTGCCTCGAACACCTCGGTCTCCTGCGGGATCAGCGTGGCCAGTCGGCGCAGCCGCGGCCAGTCGGCCGCCCGGCCGTCGAGCGCGAGCCGGCCGCCGCTCGGCGTGTAGAGCCCGGCC
>NZ_AZND01000170.1:0-7402 GCF_000576205.1 Methylibium sp. T29
GCTTGCGGACCCGCGCCGCCTGGGCGCGCAACGCCGCCTCCAGCGCCAGCCGGGCCCAGGGTCGCAGCGCATCGGGTGACTCGGTCGCCTCGTCGGGCGGCGTCCAGTAGCTCATGGTGGCGGTCCGCACCACGCCGGCGCGCGAACTTTCGTAGACGAAGGCCCGCCCGCCGGCGTCTCGCCACTGCGGCAACGTCTGCGCGTCGGTCTTGAGGTAGAGCTGGTCGGCGGCGATCAGACCGATCATCAGCCCGTCGAGGTAGAGGCCGTGGCCACCGAACATGCGCTTCGCATGCGCCGGTCCCACGGATGACAGCAACTCGACGCAGTGCGCAGCAAATTCGTCGCGGGGTGGGGCCATTGCCACAGTGTAGGCAGCGACCTTGGGGCGCAGGCCATCCTGCGGGGCAAAATCCGGGCTGCCTCGATGACACGCCACGCCAGCCCGCCACGGACCCGCCCATGACCCTGCCCTACGACCCGATGAGCCGGCCGGACAAGGCGCAACTGCGTCGCATGCTGCAGGCCGAGCGGCAGAGCCTGACCGATCGCCTGGAGCGTGCCGAACAGCTGCAGGGCGTGCTGCGGGTGTGGCTCACGCAGCGCGAGGACGTGACGGTCGGCGCATACTGGGCCATCAAGGGCGAGTTCGATCCCCTGCCGTCGCTGCACCGCTGGACCGAGGGTGCCGGACACGGTACCGGCGAGGGCCCGCCGCGCCGGATCGGCCTGCCGGTGATGAACCGCCAGACCAAGCAGCTGCGCTTCCACCAGTGGTACCCCGGCTGCCCGATGGAGGAGGATGCCTACGACATCCCCCAAGCCCAAGGGCACCGACCTCGTGATGCCGACGCTGTTGCTGGTGCCCTGCGTCGGCTTCGGCCCGAAGGGCCTGCGGCTCGGCTACGGCGGCGGCTTCTACGACCGCACGCTGGCGGCCCTGGAGCCGCGGCCGTTCACGGTCGGCATCGGCTACCGGCACGGCTACATCGACTGGCTCGAGGGCGAGCCGCACGACATCCCGCTCGACGCCATGCTCACCGAGGACGGCGTCGCCTGGTCGCGCGAAGACTGATCGCGCGCCGCCTCAGAAGCGCCAGCCGAGCCCGACGCCGAACAGCACCGGGTCGACCTTGAAGGTCCCCGCCTTCACCCCCGCAGCCGACACGTCGGTGCGGATCTGCACCTTCTTTACATCCAGGTTCAGCACCAGCCGGTCGCCGAGCGGCACGTCCACGCCGGCACCCACCGACAGGCCCACGCTGTTCTTCTCGATGCTGAACGGCGCCGGCAAGTCGACCGACGAGAAGCGCGTGTAGTTGATGCCCGCGCCGAGGTAGGGCTGGACCGCCGCGCCGGGCAGGAAGTGGTACTGCAGCGACAGCGTCGGCGGCAGGTGCTTGAGGCTGCCGATGCGCGTGCCGGAGGCACTCACGTCCTGCTTCTGCGGATAGGTCAGCACCAGTTCGGCGGCCCAGTTCGGCGTGAAGAAGTAGCTGATGTCGAGTTCGGGGAAGGTCTTGCTGTCGATGGCCAGGCCGACGCCGGTGCTGTCCTTGTTGGCCGGGTCGAGGTGCAGCGCGCGCACGCGCACCAGCCAGTCGCCGCCGGTCGGTGCGGCGGCCGCGGCGCCACCGAGGGCGGCGAGGGCGAGGGCGGCGAGGGTCTTCTTCTTCATGATGAGCTTCACTCCGGAATGCACGGGGAGCTTCCCGCCCGTGCATTGCAGTGCGTGGCGGGACGCCGCGGCTTGCGTTGGCTCAAGCGCGCGGGCGCGCAGCGTTGAAGCCGCTGCGGCTTTCTGAGGCAGATCAACCCGACGCGTCGCGGTGTGCACGCGGCGCTACAGTCGCCGCACCGCCTTCCCAGGAGTCGCGATGGCCCGCTCGACCGCCTACCTGAAGACCTACCGCGTCGGCCGCAAGCTGCGGCTCAAGGACATCGACCCCGGTGCGCGGCCGGCCGCCAGCAGCAGCCGCGAGGCCGACGATGCGCGGCTCGCCGAACTGGCGATCGAGATCGACCGCCTGCAGGACCTGCTCTACGCCAACGGCAGTGCCGGCCGACCGCCCAAGCTGCTGCTGGTGCTGCAGGGCATGGACACCTCGGGCAAGGACGGCACCGCGCGCTCGGTGTTCCGCCAGTGCAGCCCGCTCGGCGTGCGCGTGGCGGCCTTCAAGGCGCCCACCGAGGTGGAGCGCGCGCACGACTTCCTGTGGCGCGTGCATGCGGTGGTGCCGCGCGCCGGCGAGGTGGTGGTGTTCAACCGCAGCCATTACGAAGACGTGCTGGTGCCCTTCGTCGAAGGCTGGATCGACGCCGCCGAGCGCCAACGCCGGCTGGCCCACATCAACGCCTTCGAGCGCCTGCTGCACGACAGCGGCACGACCCTCGTCAAGTGCTTCCTGCACATCTCGAAGGACGAGCAGCGCGAACGGCTGCAGGCGCGTCTGGACGACCCCGCCAAGCGCTGGAAATTCCAGGTCGGCGACCTCGAGACGCGCTCGAAGTGGAGGGCCTACCTGGCCGCCTACGAAACCGCGCTGGCGGCCACCTCGACCGCCTGCGCGCCCTGGCACGTGGTGCCGGCCGACAGCAAGAGCAACCGCAACCTGATGATCGCGACGCTGGTCGCGCAGGCGCTGGCGGGCATGAAGCTCAAGCCGCCGAAGCCCGACTTCGACCCGGCGGCAGTGCGCGTGGTCTGAGCGCGCCGCGCGCGTTTCAGCCGCGCGCCGACGCGAGCCGGCGGCAGACCTCCAGCGTCAGCGCCGACTGGTTGAGCGTGTAGAAGTGGATGGCCGGGGCACCGCCGGCGATCAGCCGCTCGCACAGCCGCGACACCACCTCGATGCCGAAGGCGCGGATCGACGCGGCGTCGTCCATGTAGCCCTCCATCTTCAGGGCCACCCAGCGCGGGATCTCGATGCCGTCGCGCATCGCGAACTGCGCGATGCGCGCGTAGTTGTGGAACGGCATGATGCCCGGCACGATCGGCGCGTCGACACCCAGCGCGCGCACCTCGTCGAGGAAATGGAAGTAGGCGTCGGGGTTGTAGAAGAACTGCGTGATCGCCGCGTCGGCGCCGGCCTTCATCTTGTTGGCGAAGTGCTGCAGGTCGCGCCGCGCGTAGCGCTGCTGCGGGTGGTACTCGGGGTAGGCGGCCACCTCGATGCGCAGGTCGGTGCCCTGGGTCTCGCGCACGAAGGCGATCAGCTCGTTCGCGTAGCGGAACTCGCCGGCCGTCGCGGTGCCGCTCGGCAGGTCGCCGCGCAGCGCGACCAGGCGCCGGATGTTCTGCGCGCGGTAGGAGGCCAGGATCTCGGCGATGCCGGCGCGCGTCGAGCCGACGCACGACAGGTGCGGCGCCGCCTCGAAACCCAGTGCGGCGATGTCGCGCACCGTCGACAGCGTGCGGTCCCGCGTCGAGCCGCCGGCACCGTAGGTCACGCTGAAGAACTCGGGGGCCGCGCTGCCCAGCTCGCGCACCACGGTCTTCAGCTTCTCGCTGCCGGCCTCGGTGTTGGGCGGGAAGAACTCGAAGCTCACCGGCACCGGCAGCTTCAGGGAAGGTGTGTCGCTCATGTGTCTGACTCCAGCCGCCGGCCCGCAGGCACGGCACAGATGAAAAATTCGCGGTTCCCGTCGCCGCCGGCGACCACGCTGTCCAGCCACGCCGTCACGTCCAGGCCCAGTTCGCCGCAGGTGGCCCGCAGCTTGCGCTGCACCTCGCGTAGGAGGCGGCGCTCTTCACCAGGCCGCCCTTGCCGATGTCCTTGGGCTGCAGCTCGAACTGCGGCTTGACCAGCGCGAGCAGGTGGCCGTCGGCCGCGAGCAGCGGCACCAGTGCCGGCAGCACGGTGGTCAGCGGGATGAAGCTCAGGTCGGCGACGACCAGGCCGAAGCCGCCGGCCGGCATGGCCGTGCCCAGCGCCTCGCGCGTCAGGCCGCGGGCGTTGATGCCTTCGAGGACGGTGACCTGCGCATGCCCGCGCAGCGAGGGATGCAGCTGGCCGCGACCGACATCGACGCCCACCACGTGCGCCGCGCCGTGCGCCAGCAGCACCTCGGTGAAGCCGCCGGTGCTCTGGCCGACGTCGAGCGCGGTCACGCCGGTCACCGCCAGGCCGCACTGCGCCAGCGCGCCGTCGAGCTTGAGCCCGGCGCGCGACACCCAGCGCAGTTCGGCGTCGTCGGTGATGCGCAGCTCGGTGGCCTCCGGCAGGTCCTCGCCGGATTTGCGCAGCCGCACCCAGTCGACCGCCGCGCGCCGCTCGACCGCGCCACGGTCGATCAACCGCTGCGCCGCCGAACGCGTCGGCGCAAGCCCACGCTGGACAATCAACTGATCAACTCTTGGCATGAGATAGAACCGAGTGGACGCCGCGGGTCCGGCTCCGCCGGCCCGCCAGCGTCGCCCCTTTCGAGGGGGAGCGGCGCAGCCGCAACGGGGGTGGGTGTCAATACCGATAGGTGTCGGCCTTGTACGGACCGGACTTGCTGACACCGATGTACGCAGCCTGCTCGTCAGTCAGCTCGGTCAGCATCGCGCCGACCTTCTTCAGGTGCAGGCGCGCCACCTTCTCGTCCAGGTGCTTGGGCAGCACGTAGACCTTGCCGGCCTGGTAGTCGGCGCTCTTCGTGAAGAGCTCGATCTGCGCGATGGTCTGGTTGGCGAACGACGAGCTCATCACGAAGCTCGGGTGTCCGGTGGCGCAGCCCAGGTTCACGAGGCGGCCCTTGGCCAGCAGCGTGATCTTCTTGCCGTCCGGGAAGACGACGTGGTCGACCTGCGGCTTGATCTCGTCCCACTTCAGCTTCTCGAGCGAGGCGACGTCGATCTCGTTATCGAAGTGGCCGATGTTGCAGACGATGGCCTCGTCCTTCATCGCCGCCATGTGCTCGTAGCGGATCACGTTCTTGTTGCCGGTGGCGCTGACGAAGATGTCGGCCTTGTCGGCGGCGTACTCCATCGTCACGACCTTGTAGCCTTCCATCGCGGCCTGCAGTGCGTTGATCGGGTCGATCTCGGTCACCCACACCTGGGCGCTCAGCGCGCGCAGCGCCTGCGCCGAGCCCTTGCCCACGTCGCCGTAGCCGGCCACGCAGGCGACCTTGCCGGCGATCATCACGTCGGTCGCGCGCTTGATGCTGTCGACCAGCGACTCGCGGCAGCCGTACAGGTTGTCGAACTTGCTCTTGGTCACCGAGTCGTTGACGTTGATTGCGCGGAACAGCAGCGTGCCCTTCGCGCTCATCTCGTTCAGGCGGTGCACGCCGGTGGTGGTTTCCTCGGTCACGCCGATGATCTGGGCGCTCTTGCGCGTGTACCAGGTCGGGTCCTGCGCCAGCTTGGCCTTGATCGCGGCGAACAGGCAGGTCTCCTCTTCGCTGGTGGGCTTGGAAATCACCGACGGGTCCTTCTCGGCCTTCTGGCCCAGGTGCATCAGCAGCGTCGCGTCGCCGCCGTCGTCGAGGATCATGTTTGGGCCTTCGCCGTCCGTTCCCTTGGCGCCGAAGTCGAAGATGCGGTGGGTGTAGTCCCAGTAGTCCGTGAGCGTCTCGCCCTTGTAGGCGAACACCGGCGTGCCGGCCGCCACCAGCGCGGCGGCGGCGTGGTCCTGCGTGGAGAAGATGTTGCACGAGGCCCAGCGCACCTGCGCGCCCAGCGCCTGCAGCGTTTCCACCAGCACCGCGGTCTGGATCGTCATGTGCAACGAGCCGGTGATGCGCGCACCCTTCAGAGGCTGGCTTGCGGCGAATTCCTGGCGGATCGCCATCAGGCCGGGCATCTCGGTCTCGGCGATCTTGATTTCCTTGCGACCCCAGTCGGCGAGCGACAGGTCGGCAACGTGGTGATCGTGGGTGGGGGTGGGCTTGAGGACGGCGCTCATGGACGGGTCTCCGTGATTCAGGAAACCGCAGGACGCCGCAGGAGAGGGTGTGCTCACCGGCGGCGGGGGCCTGCGGGTGAGCGCCGTTGCATCGGGGGATGACTTTCGAGCCTGGCTCCCGGGCGGGAGTTGCAACGCTCCTCGAAAGTGGGCGGATTCTAGCCGGTCTGCCCGCCATCCCCGGTTCGCGGCAGGGTCTCGGGCCGGCCGCCGTGCTCAGGTGCCCGGCATCGCCCGGTAGCCCGGCAGGGCGCGGACGCGCTCGATCCAGCGCGCGATGTGCCGGTACGGCGCGAGGTCGATCCCGCCCTCCGGCGCCAGCGCGACGTACGGGTACATCGCGCAGTCGGCGATGGTCGGTCGGCCGATCGCCAGCCAGGCGTGGTCGGCCAGGTGGGCATCGAGCAGCGGCAGGATGCGGGCCGCCCGGGCCAGCGTGTCGGCCTTGTCGAGCGTGTAGCCGAAGCGGTCGACCAGCCGCGCCGACGCGGGGCCGTTCTGGATCTCGTTGGCCGCGGTCGACAGCCACTGCACGATCTCGGCCTGCAGCGGCGCCTCGGCCGGCCACCAGGCGGCGCCGCCGTAGCTGCCCGCCAGGTGCACCAGGATCGCCTGCGAGTCGCGCAGCACCCGCTCGCCATCGACCAGAATCGGCAGCTCGCCCCAGGGGTTGAGGTCGGTCAGCGGCGGCCGCTTGTGCGCGCCGCCGAGGAAGTCGACCGGCACGATCTCCAGGTCGATGCCCGCCAGCGCCGCGAACAGCCGCACCTTGTAGCAGTTGCCGGACAGTTCCAGGTCGTAGAGCTTCATGCCGTGTCTCCTTGGGGGATCAGTTGGTCGAATTCGAGGACGTTGCCGTCCGGGTCGCGGATGAACAGCGCGATCCGGCGGGGGCCGAGCCGCCGCGGCCCTTCGGTGATCGCGATGCCCTGCCGCTGCAGCCAGTCCTGCAGCGCGGCCAGGTCGTCGACCACGAAGGCCGGGTGGGTGATGCCGGGCAGCTTGACCGGCTCGTCGAGCAGCGCGTTGCGTGCGCCCGGCCGGCGCGCCGCGTTGAAGATCAGGTTGATGCGCACGCCGTCGGCGCTCTCCATCTCGTTGGCCTCGTGGCCCGGGAAGCGGGCGCGCTCGACGAAGCCCAGCGCTTCGTAGAAGGCCAGCGCGCGTCGGCGGTCGCTGACGCGGATGCCGACGTGGTCGTAAGCGACGAGGCGGACCGGCGCGTGCGACGCTTCGGCCGGTGCGGCGCGGGGCGGGGAGACGGCGGCGGCGAGGCTCATCGGGGCGGACGGCGAGGGGCGGGCGATGAGCGTCAGTGTCGGCAGCCGACCGTGCCGCGCCAATGCCGTCGCGCTGACAACACCATTGCGCCCGGCGCACAGACGAAAGGCGGGCGATGGACCGGCTGAAGCCATGGCGACCTTCGTGCGCATCGTCGAGGCCGGCAGCCTGAGCGCCGCCGCCGAGGGCGCGGGCCAGTCGCCCGCGGCGGTCGTGCGCGCGCTGGC
>NZ_AZND01000171.1:0-7347 GCF_000576205.1 Methylibium sp. T29
GTTCGACGCGGTCGAGCACGGCTTCGACGCGCGCCGCCACAGCCCCGGCGGCCTGCTGCGGCTGACCGCGCCGGTCGAGTTCGGGCGGCGCCACGTCGCCCCGCTGGTGAACGCCTTCCTCGCCGCCCATCCCGCGATGCGCATCGAGCTGACGCTGGCCGACCGCGTGGCCGACCTGCTGGACGAGGGCCTGGACCTCGCGCTGCGCATCGGCCGCCTGCCCGACTCCTCGATGGTCGCGGTGCCGTTGGGCCGCACGCGACTGGTGGTCTGCGCTAGCCCCGCCTACCTGCGCGAGGCCGGGCCGGTCGCGCACCCGTCGGCGCTGCGCGGGCTGGCCTGCATCGCCTTCGCGCCGCACGGGCGCCACTGGCACTTCCAGGACCGGGGCGCGCCGCTCACGCAGACCGTCTCGGCCCGGCTGGTGGCCAACCAGGTGCGGGCCGCCAGCCTGGCCTGCACGCAGGGCCTCGGCATCGCCCGGTTGCTGCACTATCAGGTCGCCGACGAGCTGGCCGACGGGCGGCTGCTGCGCCTGCTGCCGGCCTTCGAGCCGCCCGACCTGCCGATCCAGCTCGTCTACCCGCACGCGCGCCTGCTGTCGCCGCGGGTGCGCCAGTTCATCGACTGGGCCGCGCCGCGCCTCGCGGCGGCGATCCCCGACCCGTCCTGAGCCGACCCCGGCGCAAGCCCTCCCAGGGCGCGACAAGGCCCTCCACCTAAAATCGCGCCTCGCGCCGGGCGGACCCCGGTGCTGGAAAGAGGCCACGGCCCGCCGCGCGCAGCGCCGCCGGGACCCTGCGGTCGTGGCCGCGCACCTGCCGAGATTGGGAAAGTGATGTCGAACGTTCAGATCGCCGATGAAGTCCAGCGCAGGCGCACCTTCGCGATCATTTCCCACCCCGATGCCGGCAAGACCACGCTGACCGAGAAGCTGCTGCTGTTCTCGGGCGCGATCCATATCGCCGGCTCGGTGAAGGCACGCAAGGCCAGCCGCCATGCCACCTCCGACTGGATGGAGATCGAGAAGCAGCGCGGCATCTCGGTCGCCAGCTCGGTGATGCAGATGCTCTACCGCGACTGCGTGATCAACCTGCTCGACACCCCGGGCCACAAGGACTTCTCCGAAGACACCTACCGCGTGCTGACCGCGGTGGATGCCGCGCTGATGGTGATCGACGCGGCCAACGGTGTCGAGCCGCAGACCCGGCGGCTGATCGAGGTCTGCCGCCAGCGCGACACGCCCATCCTCACCTTCGTCAACAAGATGGACCGCGAAGGCAAGGAGCCGCTGGAGCTGCTCGACGAGATCGAGCAGGAGCTCGGCATGCCCTGCGTGCCGATGACCTGGCCGGTAGGCCAGGGCAAGGCCTTCGGCGGCATCGTCGACCTGCGCAAGCAGCAGATGCGTCTCTTCAAGGCCGGGGCCGACAAGCGCAGCGACGAGGGCGACGAGGTGGTGCCGCTGTCGCAGGCCGACACGCTGCGCGCCCGCTTCGGGCACGACTATGCGCTGGCCGAGCAGAACATCGAACTGCTGACCGCCGCCGCACCGGCCTTCGACGAGGCGGCCTTCGTGGCAGCGAAGCAGACGCCGGTGTTCTTCGGTTCCGGCGTCAACAACTTCGGCGTGCAGGAGGTGCTGGACGCGCTGGTCGACCTGGCGCCGCCGCCGGCCTCGCGCCACGTGACGCGGGCCGACGGCAGCGAGCACGAGGTGCCGCCGCAGTCGGCCGGGTTCTCCGGCGTGGTATTCAAGGTACAGGCCAACATGGACCCGTCGCACCGCGACCGCATCGCCTTCGTGCGCGTCAACTCCGGGCGCTACACCTCGGGCATGAAGCTGCGCGTGCAGCGCACCGCCAAGGAGCTGAGGCCCACCTCGGTGGTCACGTTCCTGTCGCAGCGGCGCGAGGCGGTCGAGGAGGCCTACGCGGGCGACATCATCGGCTTCACCACCCACGGTGGCGTGCAGCTCGGCGACACCATCACCGACAGCGAGGCGCCGGCGAGTTTCGGCACCTACACCGGCCTGCCGTTCTTCGCGCCCGAGCTGTTCCAGACCGTCGAGCTGGCCAACCCGATGAAGAGCAAGCAGCTGCAGCAGGGCCTGCTGCAGCTCGGCGAGGAGGGCGCGATCCAGGTGTTCCGGCCCACGGTCGGCGGCTCGATGCTGCTGGGCGCGGTCGGCCAGCTGCAGTTCGAGGTGGTGCAGCACCGCCTGAAGGCCGAGTACAGCGTGGATGTGCGCCTCACCGGCAGCCGCTTCCACGGCGCGCGCTGGGTGACCTGCGACGACGACGCGGCGATGCGCAAGTTCACCGACGAGGCCGCCAGCAAGCTCGCACTCGACGCGGCCGACACGCTGGCCTACCTGATGACCTCGCCCTACGACCTGCGCCTCACGCAGGACCGCCATCCCAAGGTGGTGTTCCACCCGCTGCGCGAGCACGCCGGCCTGGCGCTGCAGCAGGCCGCCTGAGCGGCCGTCCGCGGCGGCGGCGCGCGCGGGCTGGACGGCCCGGGCTGCCTCGTTGCAAGATGCGCGCACGGAGGGCTGCGCCATGTCCCACACGCCGGTGCTCATCGTCGGGGCAGGCCCCACGGGCCTGATGCTCGCCTGCCAGCTGGCCCGTCACGGGGTCGAGTTCCGCATCGTCGACGGCAAGGCCGGCCCGACCCGCGAATCGCGCGCCCTCGGCGTGCAGGCCCGCACGCTGGAGCTGTTCGACGCGATGGGCATCGCCGCCGAGGCCGTGGCGCAGGGCCGGGCCACCTTCGCGGGCAATATCTATGTCGGGCGCCGGCGCGTGCAGCGCATTCCGCTCGGCGACATCGGCCAGGCGGTGACGCCGTTTCCCTACCTGCTGATCCTCGAGCAGAGCCGCAACGAGGCGCTGCTCTACCAGACCCTGCGCGCCGCGGGCCGCGACGTGGAGTGGCAGACCTCGCTCGCCGACCTGCGCAACGAAGACGCGACCGGTGCCGTCGCCACGCTGCGCCACGCCGACGGCCGCAGCGAGACGCTGCACTGCGACTGGCTGGTCGGCTGCGACGGCGCCCGCAGCCCGGTGCGCGAGCAGCTCGGCCTGCCGTTCTCCGGCGGCACCTACGAGAACGCCTTCTACGTGGCCGACACCCGCGTCGACTGGGCGCTGCCGCACGGCGAGCTCACGGTCTGCCTGTCGAGCGAGACCTTCGTGGTGTTCTTCCCGATGCCCGGCGAGCAGCGCTACCGCGTCATCGGCACGCTGCCGCGCGACGCCGGCGGCGACGCGCCCGTGCTGCGCTTCGAGGACATCGAGGCGGCGGTGCGCGCGCAGATGGACATCGAGGTGCGCTTCGGCGAGACCGCCTGGTTCTCGTCCTACCGTGTGCACCACCGTTGCGTGGAGCGCCTGCGGGCCGGGCACTGCTTCGTCGCCGGCGATGCCGCGCACGTGCACAGCCCGGTCGGCGCGCAGGGCATGAACACCGGCCTGCAGGACGTGTGCAACCTGGCCTGGAAGCTGGCATTGGTGGTGCAGGGCCGTGCGCGCGACGACCTGCTCGACAGCTACCACGCCGAGCGCTGGCCGGTCGCGCAGCAGCTCCTGAAGACGACCGACAGCGCCTTCCAGTTCATCATCAGTCCCAACCCGCTGGTGCGGGCCTTCAGGCTGCACGTCTTCCCGCGCATCGCGGCGCGCGTGATGGCCCGGCCGGCGGTGCGCAAGCGCCTGTTCCGGGTGATCTCGCAGACCGGCATTCATTACCGAGGCAGCCGCCTGTCGCAAAGCCCGGGCGTCACGCCGGCGGCTGCGGCGATGACGGTGCGCGCCGGCGATCGCCTGCCGTATGCCGAGATCGCCGCGCCACTGGCGGACCCGTCGGCATCGGTCTACGCCTGGCTGGCGGCGCCGGGCTTTCACGTGTTGCTGCTGCAGCGCGAGCGAGAGGGCCTGGAGGCGCGCGCTTCCACCTGGGCCGCCCAGCTGGAAAGGGCCTGCCCCGGCTGGTTCCATGTGCACGCCGTCGCGTCCGGTCAGGGTGCCGATGCGCTGTTCGACGCGCTCGGCGTCACCGGGCGCGCGATGGTGCTGGTGCGCCCCGACCAGTACATCGCTTGCGTCGACGACCGGTTCGAGTCACCGGTGCTCGAGGCCTGGCTCGAGCGCACGCTCGGCCTGCGCATCGCCTGAGCCGGCGCGCGCGCGTCAGTCGCGTGGTCCGGCCGCGGGCACCGTGGCGGCCGACTTGCGGTACTCGCGCGGCGAGGCGCCGTAGCGCTGCTGGAAGCTGCGGCTGAAATGCGCCGCATCGCTGAAGCCATGGCTGTAGGCGATCTGCGTCAGCGTGTGACGCGCCGCGCGCGGGTCGATCAGGGCGCGTTCGCAGGCGGCCAGGCGCTGGGCCCAGATCCAGCGTTCCAGCGTGCTGCCCTCGGAGCGGAACAGCTGGTGCAGGTAGCTGGTCGACAGCCCCAGCGCCGCGGCGATGCCCGGCACCGACAGCTGCGGATCACCCAGGTGGGCGACCACATGGGCCTTGATGCGCGCCAGCAGCGTGCGGCGCGAATGCGGCGTCGCTGCACGGCTGTCGGCGTCGCCGCGCAGGCCGCCGCCGACGGCGCCCAGCAAGGCCTCGGCCAGCGCCGGACGCGACAGGCGCGTGCCACGGCAGGCTTCGCGGACCTGGTGGATCAGCCGTCGTGCGGAGCTGCTGGCCGCCGAGATGGCCTGCGCCGTCTGCGCATCGCAATCGGGCGCACGCGCCATCAGCGTGGCGCAGGGGATGCGCAGCACGGCCTGCTGGTAGTCCTCTTCGAGCAGCAGTTCGTAGGGGCGCCGGGTGTCGTAGATCGCGAACTGCCCTGGCGCCAGCCGCGTCTCGCGGCCGCCCTGCGCGATCCAGCACGAACCCTCGAGCTGCACGCTGACCAGGAAGAAGTCCTCGTGCGCGCGGGCCACCTGGCGCTGCGAGCGGGTGATGTGCTTGAAGCCGTGGCCGACCGAGGTGATGCGCGTCACCGACAGTTCGGCGAGGTCGCGGTGCAGCATCGAGGCGACGAAGCGGTCCGGGTCCTGCACCTTGAAGCGGGATTCGACGAAGCGGTCCGAGGCAGCCTCCGTCCAGCGCGCGACGCGCTGGCCCGGCGGCAGGTGGAGGGTGGAGAACGCACGGTCGTGGCCCATCGGCGGCTGATCCTTCAGTGGGAACCTAGGGTGCACTCTCAGGCAAGACCGCCGGCCGCCGCCGAGACACCCTGCGGCATTGTGTTGGCAACCGGCGCGGGCAAATGAGTTCAGCAGAACAGCTTCAGGACTGGCGATCGATCGCGCAGCGGGTCGAGGCCGAGGTCGCCCGCGCGGTGATCGGCCAGCCGCAGACGATCCGGCTGATCAACGTGGCGACCTTCGCACGCGGCCACGTGCTGCTCGAGGGTGACGTCGGCGTCGGCAAGACCACGGTGCTGCGGGCGTTCTCGCGCGCCATCGGTGGCGACTTCGAGCGCGTCGAGGGCACCGTCGACCTGATGCCCGGCGACCTGATCTATCACACCTATGTCGACGCCGAGGGCAAGCCGCGCATCGATCCGGGCCCGCTGCTGCGCCACGGCGAGGGCCTCACCACCTTCTTCTTCAACGAGATCAACCGCGCCCGCCCGCAGGTGCAGTCGCTGCTGCTGCGCGCGATGGCCGAGCGCACCGTGTCGGCCTTCAACCGCGAGTACCGCTTTCCGCACATGACGGTGTTCGCCGACCGCAACAAGGTCGAGAAGGAAGAGACCTTCGAACTCGCATCGGCGGCGCGCGACCGCTTCATGTTCGAGCTCAACATGAGCAAGCCCACCGACCGCGGCATCCGCCGCGCGCTGGTGTTCGACACCGCGTTCCACGACGCCGACCGGCTGATCGAGCAGGTCCCCGCGGCGCTGCTGCCGGCCGACCGGCTCAACGAGATCGGCACGCTGATCCAGTCCAGCGTGCGCAGCAGCGAGACCATCGAGCGCTACGTGCTCGACCTGTGGGAGGCCAGCGAGGACCCGCTGCGCTTCGGCGTGCACCTCGAGGGTGTGGACATGAAGCGCCTGATCCTCGCCGGCGCCAGCCCGCGCGGCATGAGCGCGCTGATGCGCGCCGCGCGCGTGGTGGCGTGGCTGGCGGGCCGCGACCACCTGCTGCCCGACGACGTGCACGCGGTGCTGCCGTCGGTGCTGGGCCACCGGGTGTTCTTCACGCCGATCTACGAGCTGCGGCGCGCCGAGCTGGCGCCGGCGCTGGTCGAGAAGATCATGGACCGCGTGGCTGCCCCCTGAACCGAGAGCGCCGACCGCCGCCGCCGATGAGCCCGACGCACGACGAATTCCACTACCGCCTGCCACTGCGCTACGGCGGTCAGCGCCCCGGTGCGCATCGAGCTCCAGCCTCGGCTCGGGGCAGGGTTTCGCCGCGCACCGGCGGCTGTTCGACCACCCCGACCCGCGCCGCATTGACCTGCGCGCCAGCCTGCGCGACGTGGGCCAGGAGTGGCTGGTGCGCATCCAGCGCCAGCGCGTCGCGGTGCCGGTGCACGTGGTGGTCGATGTGTCGGCATCGATGCACTTCGGCGCGCTGCGCAGCAAGCTGCAGGTGGCCGCCGACTTCGTCGAGGCGCTCGGCCCCAGCGCCTTCCGCGTCGGCGACGCGGTGGGCCTGCTGGCGTTCGACCACGAGGAGCGCGAAGACCTGTTCATGCCGCCGCGCCACAGCCGAGGCGCCGGCATCGCGATGGCCGAGGCGCTGCGCCGCTGCCGCTCCGAGAACGCCTGGCAGCACGACACCGTGCGCCACAACGGCGCGGCGGCGCTGCAGCGCGTGGCGACGCGCCTGTCGGGCCGCCAGGGGCTGGTGTTCCTGGTGTCCGACTTCCACTGGGATCTCGGCGGGCTCGACGCGGTGCTCGACCTGCTGGCGCCGGCCTGCGTGGTGCCGATGATCGTCTGGGACCCGGCCGAGACCGAGCCGCCGCCGGCGCGTGCGCTGGTCGCTGTCAGCGACGCGGAGACCGGCGTGCGGCGCAGCCTGTGGATGCGCGAGCCGCTGCGCGCGCAGTGGCGCGACGCGGTGGCCGCGCGGCGCGACGCGCTGCATGCGCTGTTCGACGCGCACGGCATGGCGCCCTTCCACCTGCATGGCGGCTTCGATGCCGAGGCGATGACGCGCTACTTCCTGGAGACGGTGGCATGAAGCGCGGCCCGAGCGTTCGGGTCGGGCGTGCGGCTCGGCCGTGGCGGCGGCAGGTGGCGGTGCTTGTGCTGGCCCTGGGCAGCATGGCTTTGCCGTGGCGAGCCGCTGCGGGCGGCGGAGCCGGAGCCAGCGAACCCGG
>NZ_AZND01000172.1:0-7331 GCF_000576205.1 Methylibium sp. T29
TTCGCATAAGACTGCAGTTCACATGATTTCTGCCAAGCCCGACGCCGCGCAGCGCGCGCTCGGCGGCATTGTTGTCGATCTCGATGCGCCCGTCGTCGCAGTAGCGCGTCAACGCCTTCCAGTGGGTGAGGGTGTAGCCGATGGCCTGCGCCAGATCGGACTTCGCCGAGACACGACTGAGCGTCTCGCTCAACCAGGCGTGCAGATCCTTCAGCAGCGGTGCCGCGCGCTCGAGACGTTCTCGCCGTCGCTCATCGGGCGGTCGGCCGCGGATGTCGGCTTCGATCTCGTACAGCTTGGCGATGCGCTGCAGCGCCTGCTCGGCCACCGAGCCGGGAGCGCGCTTGTGCGCCTCGTACACGTCCCAGTAGTACCGTCTCGCATGGGCCATGCATGCTGCGTGCACGACGCGGCCGCTGTCGAAGAGCTTCGAGTAGCCCGAGTACGCATCGGCCTGCAGGATGCCGCGGTAGCGCTTGAGGTGTTCGCGCGGATGCTCGCCGCCACGATCGGGCGAGTACTGGAACCACACCGCCGGCGCATCCTGCTGCCGCAAGGTCGGTCGTCGCGTACGTACACCCACAGCCTGCCGGTCTTGGTCCGGCCGCGCCCGGGATCGAGCACCGGCACCGGCGTGTCGTCGGCGTGCACCTTGCCGTCGGCCAGCGTGTAGCGGCCCAGCGCGGCTGCCAGCGGCTCGACCAACTCGTCGCCCTGGTCCACCCAGCCCACCATCGTGGAGCGGTCGATGTCCACGCCGTCGCGCCCATAGATGCGGCTCTGGCGGTACAGGGGCGTGTGGTCGCAGTACTTGGCCACCATCACGTGCGCCAGCAGCGCCGGCCCGGGCAGGCCGCGTGCAATCGGCCGGCTCGGCGCCATCGCCTGGAAGATGCCTTCGCAGCGCGTGCACGCCAGCTTGGGGCGCACATGGCGGATGACCTTGAAGCGCCCCGGCACGTATTCCAGTTGCTCGGCCACGTCCTCGCCGATCTGGCGCAGCTTGCCGCCGCATTCGCTGCAGCCGCACGGCGTGTCGGCCGCATATCCCTTGGGGCAATGGACCTGCGTCTCGCGCGGCAGGTGCTCGGGCAGCTTGCGATCGCGCCGCGGCTTGCGCGGCTTTGATCGCGGCGCCTGTGCGGCGGCGCTCGTCGAAGCCTTCGGTGCTTCGGCGGTGATCAGCGTCAGCTGCGCGTCGAGCTGCTCGCTGGAGGCGCCGTATTGCTCGCGAACGCGGCGTGCCAGCTGCAGCTTGAGCTTGTCGACCATCAGCTTGAGCAGTGCCACTTCGGCATCGCGCTCGGCGATGACGCGCAGCAGCGCGTCGATGGTCAAGGGCGTGTTGGGTAGGCTGGGCACGAACAGCACTGTGCCCGCCGCCTCGCACGGTGCGCCATCAGGGTCGCACCGGAGGCATTCTCATCCAGTGGTCACGCCGCAATCTGCGGCGTCTGCAGCGTCTCGGGCTGCCAGGTGCGTTGGGGCATGCGCCAGTCGATGCCCTCCAGCAGCATCGACAGCTGTGCCGGCGTCAGCGAGACCGTGCCGCTGCTCGCCTGCGGCCACACGAAGCGCCCACGCTCGAGCCGCTTGGCGAACAGGCACAGGCCCTGGCCATCGAACCACAGGCACTTGATGATGTCGCCGCGCCGACCGCGGAAGACGAAGACGTGGCCTCCGAACGGGTTGTCCGCCAGTGCGGTCTGCACCATGGCAGCCAGGCCATCGAAGCCACGGCGCATGTCGGTGTGGCCCGCAGCGAGCCACACCCGCGTGTTGGCGGGCATGCCGATCATGCGATCGTCCTCAGCGCCTGCAGCACGCATCGCACGTTGGCTTCGTCAACGGCGCCGCGCACACGCACGCGCGCAGCGCCAATGTCGATCTCGATGACGCCTGCGGGCGTGGGCGAGCGCGGCGTCGCCGCCTCCTGCCGGGTCGGCGCCACTGTCGCCGCCAACCTCACCGGCAGCAGCACGGCCTGCTCAATGCTCTCGCCCTGCACGCTCGCCGTGGCGCGTAGGTGTTCGCGCCGCCACCTGAACAGCACATTGGCGTTGATGCCGTTTTCCAGCGCGATCCCCGATACCGAGGCGCCGGGCCGCAGGCTACGCTCAACGAGTTCGCGCTTGAAGGTCGCCGCGTAGTGGCGACGCAGGGGTTCGGTCTGTGTGTCTTGCTTAGACATGGTGTGCACCTGTTGCGTTACGTGCACACCATCCCTTGGCGAGCACGATCGGCGATCGTGCTCATACAGTGGTTCGGTTTCCAGAGGGCCTCGGTCACCCGCTTACGACGATGGCGCTGAAGAAGGCGCTGATCGAGCGCGCCCTGGGCGGTGAGCTGTCGCACCACCTGGGCTACCCGCCCGGCGCGGCCAAGCCCGAGGACGCGGCGAACCATCGCAACGGCGCCAGCGCCAAGACCGTGCTGACCGATGAGGGGCCGCTGCGCATCGAGGTGCCGCGCGACCGGGAGGGCAGCTTCGAGCCGCTGCTCATCCCCAAGCACGAGCGGCGCTTCACCGGCTTTGACGACAAGATCGTGGCCATGTACGCGCGCGGCATGACGGTGCGCGAGATCCAGGGCTTCCTGGCCGAGCAGTACGGCACCGAGGTGTCGCCGGAGTTCATCAGCTCGGTCACAGACGCCGTGATGGCCGAGGTGACGGCCTGGCAGGCGCGGCCGCTCGAGCCGATGTACCCGGTGGTGTTCTTCGACGCGCTGCGCGTGAAGATCCGCGAGGACGCCGTCGTGCGCAACAAGGCGATCTACCTGGCGCTGGGCGTGCTGAGCGACGGCACGCGCGACATCCTGGGCCTGTGGATCGAGAACACCGAGGGGGCCAAGTTCTGGATGAAGGTGTTCAACGACCTGAAGACGCGCGGCGTGGCCGACATCCTGATCGCGGTGACCGATGGCCTGAAGGGCATCGGCGAGGCGCTGGGCGCGGTGTTCCCGGCCACGACGCTGCAGACCTGCATCGTGCACCTGATCCGCAACAGTCTGGACTACGCGAGCTGGAAGGACCGCAAGCTGCTGGCCGCGGCGCTCAAGCCCGTCTACACGGCCGCCAGCGCCGAGGCGGCGGCCGCGGCCCTGGACGAGTTCGAACGCGGCCCCTGGGGCCAGAAGTACGCCACCGTCACGGCGTCCTGGCGCCGGGCCTGGGACCGCGTGATCCCGTTCTTCGCGTTCCCGCCGGCGGTGCGGCGCGTGGTCTACACCACCAACGCGATCGAGAGCCTGCACAGCCAGCTGCGCAAGATCATCAAGACGCGCGGGCACTTCCCCAGCGACGACGCGGCCACCAAGCTGATCTGGCTGGCGCTGCGCAACATCACAGCCGACTGGGGTCGGGCGGCCAAGGAGTGGCGCGAGGCGATGAACCAGTTCGCGATACTCTACGAAGAGCGATTCACGGCGGCGGCACACGCCGGCCGATGAGGGGTTGAACCATGAATACATGGCTCAACCGGGCCGCCTCCGGCGGCCTGGCAGGGGCCTGAAGACAGTAAGAAGAATCAGCCAACAGCCAACAGCCAATTCAACCAACGGCCTCACACACAGAAATCCTGACAGCCCCCGCGCAGGCCAAGATCGGGGCCTGGCGCAGCTACTACAACGAGACTCGGCCCCACTCAGCGCTCGAGTGGGCCACACCCGCCGAATTCGCCCGCCGATGCGGCCTGCAGGCCGCATCGGCGATACCCGAGGAGCCGGAAGTTCCTACTTCAGGGCGGTACTGAAACGGGTCCAGGGTCACCCGTGCCCGAGCTGTAGATCGAAGTGTTACGAAACCTGGGGGCAGCGCACCTTGCGCAAGCGCACGTGCACGTAGACGTCGCCGACGGCCACCAGCGAGATCACCGACAACTCGCTCGCTGGACAACTACGCGACGCACAAGACCCCGAGCATCAAGAACTCGCTTGCTCGGCACCCGCGCTTCCACGTCCACTTCACGCCAACTTCGGCATCCCCACCGACCACCTGGCTCTCTGCATCATGACCCGTCTCGGGCCGTTAGCATCTGATAGACATAGACAGAAAGGTCGGCAACAAGTCGATCGTCGTGCGTGCTCAGATCCAAGCCCGTCAATTCGGAGATTCGCCCGAGCCGGTGCGCGATTGTCTTGCGGTGCACTCCAAGTTTCTGCGAAGCCGCCTCGTGCGAGCAGTTGACGTCGAAGTACACGCGAAGTGTCTGCAAAAACAGATCACGTTGCTTCCCCTTCTCTTTCAGCAAGTCGCCGAGGTTTAGCTCAAGGAAGCGCCGCATTCCAACTTCGTGCCGCAGGCTCAGCAGCATGCCCACGACACCGGCTCGGTCGTATACGACCGAGCCGGTCTTGCCCATCTGCCGCGCGACGTCCAGCGCGATCTGCGCCTCCCTGTAAGCGATTGCGAGCGCGCGAGCAACGTGGCAGCGGCTGCTGCCTCCCACCACGACATGGCGTCCACCAAGACCGTCGCTGATGGCTCCTGACAGGCTCTTCGCAAAGCGTTCGGCATCGTCGAGCGCTTGGTCGGAACACAACACAGCGATCGACATGCCTTGTAAGGCGATGGCGCGTACCTTCTCGCCACGTATGGTCTGCACCGCACGTGTGATCTTCTGCCGAAGGATGGAGCCTGAGCTCTCCGCAGATCCTGGTGCCGTAGCGCCGACTTCGCACAGGTAGAGCCGCATCGGGCCTTCGAGATCCAGTTTAAGATCGGCCGCGCGGTCGATAGCTGCCGCGCGCGTGGTTTCGTCTGCGCGCAACAAATCCCACACCGTCGCGTCGATCGACTCCGATCTGGCCCGACTCGCGGATCGCTGTTCCAGTCGCTGTAGAGCAGCGATCACGGCAACTTGCGTGAGGGTCAACTCGATGAGCTCTGACCGCTGCCCATCATCGAGCGTTCCGAGGACCCAGGCCGCCGCCGCTCCCTCGACGAAGATCGGTTGGGCCCGCCAGGACAGGCCGTCCCGCGTCACCGACACCGCCGCGTTGGCAACGCCTTGCGCGACGATCACGGCGGCCGCCGCATCGACCAGGCCATGCGCGTGGTCACTGCCGCTCCAGGCCAACAGAGTGCCATCCCTGTCGATGACGGCCACGTCCGTCTTCAGCGTCGTGGACGCCGTCGATACGATGGCATTCAATCCGGCGCCCTGCAACAGCAGAAGCATGAGTGTCTGCGTGAGACTCGAGACGCTGCGCACGACGTCAAAACGCTGGTTGAGCGCCTCATGCGCGCGCCCCAACTCGTCGACCATGCGACGTTGCCCGGCGTAGAGTTCCGCGTTCTCGATGGCGATGGACGTCAGGTTGGCCAGCGCTGTGAGCCGCGTCGTGTCCTGTGGCGTGAACGTCGAAGGGCGACGACGCCATACTTCCAGCACACCAATGATGTCGTCGCGCCCGAGCAGCGGGGCCGCCAACGCCGACCGCACCAGCTCGGCCTCGGCGAGATGGAAGAAGTCACGACTGATCGATTCGCTGGTGACGTAGTCCTCGACCGAGGCCGGCTTGCGGTGTTCCAGGACGAGCCCGGCCAGTCCCTGCCCGGGCCCCATCTGCAGATTCGCTGTTTCGGGCGAGCGGTTGCCTACGCAGCGGCGCATGACGATCTTGTCGTCTTCGCGCAGCAGGACGCCACAGATGTCCGCCGAAAGGAGCTGCTTGGCTTCCTGCGTAATGAGCAGCAGTATCTCGCTGAGGTCGTGACTCTTGAGCATGCGAGTGGCGACCCGCTGCAGCGCCTGTACCTCATCAAGGTTCTGGACGGCGATGCGCTGACGCTCGCAGGTCTGCAGCGCAAGCGCAAAGACCTTGCAGAACACGCTCAGCGATTCTGAAGCTTCGATCGCGACGGAGTCACCCTCGATCAGCAGCGCGAGCGCGCCGGGCGCGACCGGAACGAACACGACCTTGCCAATCCGCAGGGGCGTTTCCTGGGTTTCGAGTCCAGCCGGAAGGTCGAGGCCCAGGGTATCGCCGCCATTCTCCAGCGCCGAGGGGGCATACCAGGCACCGCCAGTGCGCAGAATCACAAGCCCGCGAGCGGAGGGGGCCAACTCGGCGACAGCTCGTTCGGCCTCCGCGAGCAGAAGGTCGTACTGCCCACGAGCCGCAGCCGTCGCGATCGGTTCCAGAACGGCCGCGAGTGCGCTGACCATCAGCGTTGGCTCGGATGTGAATCGACGTCCCATATTGCCGAGTTTGCGCCGATGCGCGCGCGCCGGATCATGGGGTCATCACTGCCTTCAGGCGCTGCTGCTTGGCAAGCAGTTCGTACAGGCTCGGGGCATCGGCCAGGCGACCGCGAGCGTCCACCACCACGGTCGGATCGAGGGCTCCGCTGGTGACCAGCCGCAAGAGCTTGCGACGCAGTCGAATGCTGTCGCCGATCGCGAAGCTGAGCGTCATCTCGTCCTTGAACGCACGACCGACCGGAAAGGCCCAGTTCTCTGCCACATGGGCGCCCACGGACACGACTCGTCCGCGCGCGCGTGCAAGCGACATCGCAAAGTCGAGTGGGCCGTTGCCTCCGACGGCCTCGACGACGACATCGGCGCCGTCTCCCTCCGTCAGTTTTCGAACCAGCACCGCGGCCTCGTCCGGGTGCACGGCGATCGATCCCTGGGCCGTCGCGAAGGCTTTGCGCGTCTCGTTGGGCTCGACTAGCACGACAATCCCCGCACCTGCCACCTGCGCTGACAGTGCGGCGAGTTGACCTACTGCGCCGCCGCCTATGACCACAACGCAGTCACCTGCTTCAGTGCCGGCACGCTCGACCGCAACCCAACCGGTTGCCAAGTTGTCGCCCATGAGCAAGGCGGCTTCGGGTACGCAGTTCTCCGGCAACTGGCCCAGCGTCCGGTCGGCAAACGGCACCCGGACGTACTCCGCCTGCGCTCCGGACAGACTGGGACCGAACGCGGTGCCGGTACCGAAGAAGGCCCGTTCGGCGCATTGCCAGTGTTCGGAGCGATCACACCAGCGGCACTGCCCGCAGGCGGTGAAGTCCGAAGACATCACCTTGTCGCCCAGGCGGATGCGGCGCACTGCACGACCGACCTCCACGACCTCACCCACGAACTCGTGGCCAACCACCGCGCCCGGCGCAATGCCCGGAAAGTCGCCCTTCACCACGTGCAGGTCCGTGCCGCAGATGCCGGTGTGCGTGACCTTCACGATGGCATCGGTCGACTCGACAATGTGCGGTTCGGGGACGTCGCTGACTTCGACGTGCCCAGGACTCTTGTAGACGACGGCTCGCATAGGAATGGTGGTCGACGCAGTCTCCGCGCGGGCCTGGTGTCCCGGGGACGCCCGGG
>NZ_AZND01000173.1:0-7326 GCF_000576205.1 Methylibium sp. T29
CTGGCGCACCTGGGTGCGCGGCCGTTGCTGGCGCTGGACCTGCGGCTCGGCGAAGGCTCGGGCGCGGCGCTGGCCTGGCCGCTGGTGGTCGGCGCGGTGGCATTGCTCGACGGCATGGCCTCGTTCGAAAGTGCCGGAATCAGCGGGCGCGATGCGAGCGCCGCGACCGCATGAAGCCCGTCAAGCCGCGCCTCGCCCACGAACTGCGCCTGCTGCTGCTGGCCTTGCAGTTCTTCACCCGCGTGCCCGTGACCGGCCGGCTCGCAGCGTGGATGGGTTGGGATGCGGCGTGGCTGAACCAGAGTGCGCGCTACTTCCCGCTGGTCGGCGCCTTCGTCGGCGCCATTGCGGCGCTGGTGTTCGCCGTGGCGGCCCTGCTGTGGCCGATGTCCGTGGCCGTGGGCCTGTCGATGGCTGCGACGATCCTGCTGACCGGCGCCTTCCACGAGGACGGCTTCGCCGACACCTGCGACGGCCTCGGCGGCAGTGCCGAGCGGGCCCGCGCGCTGGAGATCATGAAGGACTCGCGCATCGGTGCCTACGGCGCCATCGGGATCGTCGTGATGCTGGGGCTGAAGGCGCTGGCGCTGATGTCGCTGCCGCTGGGCTGGGCGCTCGCGGCGCTGTGCGTCGCGCACACGCTGTCGCGTGCCGTCGCGGTGAGCCTGAACTGCGGGTTGCCGTATGCCGGTGATCCCGCGCACGCCAAGGCCAAGCCGCTGGCGCAGCAGGTGTCGGTGGGCAGCTGGGCGGTGGCTTGCGTGTGGCCGCTGGCGTTGATCGCAATGTTCGCCGCGGCACGTCACGGCAGCGACTCGTTCGCGCTGCCGTCGCCGCAGCCTGGGCGGCGGCGCTGGTCGCTGCCGCGATGACCGGGCTGGCCTGTGCGCGCTGGTTCCGCCGTCGGCTGGGCGGCGTGACCGGCGACACGCTGGGGGGCGTCGCAGCAGCTCAGCGAGCTGGCGGTCTACCTGGCCATGTTGGCGATGCTGGGGCGATGAGCGTCGATGCTGAGCGTCCGGCGCCGCTGATGCACGCCTGGCGCCACCCGGCGCCGAAGGGTGCCGCGGGCCGCTGCATCGGCGCCCGCACGGACCTGCCGGTCGATCGCCGCAAGGCCAAGCGGCTGGCGCACCGCATCCGCGCGATCGCGCGCCGCGAGGGTCTGCCGCGTGCGGTCGCGACCTCGCCGCTGGCACGTTGCCGCGACGTGGGCCGCTGGCTGCGGCGCTTCGGCTTCCGTCACGTGGTCGATGCGCAGCTCGCCGAGCTGGACTTCGGCCGCTGGGACGGGCGCTGCTGGGAGGCGATCGACGCGGCCGAGATCGCGGCCTGGTCGGCGGACCTTGTCGGTCATGCGCCGGGCGGCGGCGAGTCCGTGCGAGTGTTGCTGTCGAGGGTGCGGGCGGTGCACGCGCGGGCGCCCGCGGCGCTGCTGGTCACGCACGGTGGCTGGCTCTCCGCCGCGGTCTGGCTGGCGCTCGGTGAGGCGCACGCTCCGACGGCCGCCACGTGGCCGAAGGCGCCGGGCTACGGACGTCGGGTGGCCCTGTGGCGTCTACAGGCCCCGGCGCTCCACCGCCCCTCGGATCGGTGACATCGGCACGTGCTCCCGTCGCACGAGCAGGTCCGACGCGGGCGTCCCGGCCGCCAGCCGCGCGAGCCAGTCGTCCGGGTCGAACTCGACGCCCAGCGGATTGGCGGCATACACCGGCCCGCGCATGAAGGCGTTGGCCTCTTGCTTCGAGGCGAAGGCCTCCACCTGGAACTCCATCTGGTTGCCGTCGGGGTCGGCGTAGTACATCGACACCGTCACGCCGTGGTGGACGCACCAGTAGGGCGTGATGCCCAGCGACTTGAGCTGCACGTAGTTCTCGAACAGGTCGTGCAGCGAGGCGTAGCCGTAGGCCACGTGATCGATGCCGATCAGGCCGGTCTTCTCGGTCTCGCCCTCGGGCTGCAGCAGTGCCAGATTGGCGAATGCGAAGCGGTGGTGCTCGTCGTCGTAGGTCAGGAAGGCCAGCGCCGGACTCTGCTGCTGGATCCGGGCGTCGAACACGACCCGGTACCACGCCAGCATCTCCTCGAAGCGGCGGGTCCGGTAGAGAACGTGCGCAAGCTTGCCGGGGCGGACGGCGGGTCATGGCGATGAGCCTCCTTGCGGTCTCCGGCCAGGATGGTAGAACCGAACGAGGCCAGTCGCTCAGTCGAGTGCGACCACCCGGTCTCCCGGTCCGGGCTCGCAGGCCGCTCCGATGGGCTGCCAGCCGCGGCGAACGACGACCTGCCGTTCGTCGTGACAGAGCTCGATGCGCTCGGCCTCGGGCAGCCGCCTGTGCACGAAGGCCTCGATCGACGCCGGCATGCTGATGTGGAACTGCAGCGCATAGCGGTCCTCGGCGGGATGGTCGTCGAGGTGCACCCAGGGCACGAAGTGCGCGGCGAACATCAGCAGCTGCGAGCCGACCTGCAGCGGCGCCGGCGCGTAGCCCTGTTCGGCCAACCAGGCCTGCGCGCGGGCGCGCGCTTCGGGGCTGCCGTCGCGCCCACGGTCCAGCGCGCCCCAGGCCGTGGCCAGCAGCTCCATCACCCACTGGTTGCAGTTCTGGTAGCGCAGGCCGTAGGGGTGCGCGTTGGCGCTGTAGCGCTCCGCCAGCAGGCGCAGCGCGAGCGCCTTGTCGAGCGCTGCGCGTTCCAGCGTCGCCGCCTCGGCCGGCGGCGGCAGCACGATGGACACATGGCCGATCGCCGGATCGTCGGTGCCGAACAGGAAGCCGGCGAGCCCCTGGTCGTAGAGCCGGGGCCGCGATTCATCGCAGGCGTAGTAGAGCTGGCGCACCGACCAGGGCCCGTTCTCGCTGGCTTGCAGACCGATGCCGGCATGCGAGTAACGCACGTCGAAGCGGCTCAGGTCCAGGCCCGACCGAGAGATCAGCGCCACCGTGCGGCCGGAGGTGTCGAGCTCCTGCCGCACCACGGCGGCGAAGCGCAGCAGCCGGTCCTGCTGCCGAGCGGTGAGCGAGGTGGGGCGGTCGCAGAAACGCGAGGCGTCTGACGGTGCCGCCAGTGCACCGCCGGCCGCCGCGCCGGCCCATAGCCCGGCCGCCAGCGCCCTCGCGCGCCGCCGGGCCGTCAAAGCGCCACGGCGTGCGGCGGCAGCTCGCGTTGCCAGTCGTCGCGCAACACCAGGAAGAAGGCTTCGCGAGTCTGCGCGAGCGCGAACTCCAGCCCGTAGGGGCGGTGGCGTGCGCTGAGCACGTCGCCGCGACCCAGGCGGTGCTGCGCGAGCGTCTGGCGCGGCACGTCGAGGAAGAAGGCGCGCGCGTCGTCGCGCGGCAGGGCCGCCTGCAGGGTGAGCCGCAGCAGGCCGGGGCGTTCGGGCAGCTCGGCGACCTCGAGGATGCGGTAGTCGCCTTCGGCCACCTCCTTGTCGCGCGACGAGCTGTTGCTCGAACCGTGCAGCGAGTCGGACACGCTGCCCGACGAGGCGGAGCCGGCGCTCGAGGCCGACGACGCGAAGCTTTCGGCGCGGCCGGCGGTCGCGGCGGCGGCCAGGCACAGCAGGGCGAGGCCGGCGCGCAGGGTCGGCGTGAAGGTCATCGAGGGCTCCGGTTGGAAGTGCGGCAGATGCTGTGGTGAGGGAGGATAGCCTGCAGACGCGGCCGGTCAGGGCCGGGGGGGCTTGGGCCGGAAGTCGCACACGTCCGCGACCGCGCAGTCCCAGCAGCGCGGCTTGCGCGCCTGGCACACGTAGCGGCCGTGCAGGATCAGCCAGTGGTGCGCGTCTTCCAGGTAGGCCGCGGGCACGCGCTGCAGCAGCTTCAGCTCCACCGCCAGCGGCGTCTTGCCCGGCGCCAGGCCGGTCCGGTTGCCGACCCGGAAGATGTGGGTGTCGACCGCCAGCGTCGGTTCGCCGAAGGCACGTTCAGCACCACGTTGGCGGTCTTGCGGCCGACGCCGGGCAGGGCCTCCAGCGCCTCGCGCGAGCGCGGCACCCGGCCGCCGTGCCGCTCGATCAGCAGGCGGCAGGTCTCGAGCAGATGCTTCGCCTTGCTGCGGAACAGGCCGATGGTCTTGATGTGCTCGATGACGCCGTCGAGGCCGAGCGCCAGCATCCGCTGCGGCGACGGCGCCACCGCGAACAGCCGCCGAGTCGCCTTGTTCACGCTCACGTCGGTGGCCTGTGCCGACAGCAGCACGGCGGCCAGCAGCTCGAACACCGAGCTGTAGACCAGTTCGCTCGCCGGCTGCGGATTGGCCGCCTTCAGGGTGGCGAAGAAGGTCTCGACATCGGCAGGCTTCATGGCCGAGCATTCTGGCAGGGGCCGGGGGCGGCGGCCGGGGGCTCACCTGTATGCATCGGCCGAGCGCCGGGCCGCCCCAAGCCGGCCGAGAACCCCGCGGGGGGTGGCCGCGGTACGCCGCGGCCTGGGGGCTCTCACATCAACGCCGCGCGCGTGCGCGCGCCATCGCGGCTTCGATGACGGCGCGCTTGCGGGCGGTCTCGTCGGCGTTGCCGGGCTTCGTCTCGGTGTCCAGGTGGGCCAGCTTGTGCGCGGCCTTCGCGGCGAGCCGCTCGTCGTGCTCGCGCCGTGCCCGCTCGCGGCGTCGGGTGGTCGCGGTGTAGCGGGCGCGCGCCGCGTCGGCCTCGGCCGGCGACCAGGCGGCCCAGCCGGTGGTCTGCGTGGCGTCCTCGAGCGAGATGCAGTCGACCGGGCACACGGGGATGCACAGCTCGCAGCCGGTGCACTGCGATTCGACGACGGTGTGCATCTGCTTGGCCGCGCCGACGATGCAGTCCACCGGGCAGGCCTTGATGCACAGCGTGCAGCCGATGCACCAGGTCTCGTCGATCACGGCGAGCCGGCGAGGGCCCTCGCTGCCGTTGGCAGGGTTCAGCGGCAGCGCCGAGCGGCCGGTCAGCGCCGCGAGCCGGACGATGCCTTCCGCACCGCCCGGCGGGCACTGGTTGATGTCGGTGCGTCCGGCGGCCACGGCCTCGGCATAGCGCCGGCAGTCGGGTTCGCCGCAGCGGGTGCACTGCGTCTGCGGCAGCGCGGCGTCGATCGCGTCGGCCAGCGCTGCCTGCCGCGCGTCCGGCGCGTCGGCGGGGCGCTGGAGCGCGTTCACTTGTGGTGCTTCGCGATGAAGTCGCGGATCTCGGGGTAGGCGAAGTCGCGCCAGCGACGGCCGGCGAAGATGCCGTAGTGGCCGGCGCCCTTGAGCTCGTAGTGGCGCTTGCGAGCCTTGGGGATGCCGGCGCACAGGTCCACCGCCGCGGCGGTCTGGCCGGCGCCCGAGATGTCGTCGAGCTCGCCTTCCACCGTCAGCAGCGCGGTGGTCTTGATGTCCTGCGGGCGCACCGGCTCGCCCGCGACGCGCCAGGTGCCGTTCACCAGCGCGAAGTCCTGGAACACGGTCTTGATGGTCTCGAGGTAGTAGTCGGCCGGCATGTCGAGCACGGCGTTGTATTCGTCGTAGAACTCGCGGTGGGCGTCGGCGCTGTCGTCGTCGCCTCGCACCAGGTCGAGGAAGTAGTCGTAGTGGGCCGTCATGTGGCGGTCCGGGTTCATCGCGACGAAGCCGCTGTGCTGCAGGAAGCCCGGGTAGACCAGCCGGCCCGCGCCCGGGTAGTTGGGCGGCACGCGGTAGATCACGTTGTGCTCGAACCACTCGATGCTCTTGTTCATCGCCAGGTTGTTCACCGCGGTCGGCGACTTGCGGGCGTCGATCGGGCCGCCCATCATGGTCATGGTGCGCGGCGTCTTCTCGCCGGCGCTCGCCAGCAGGGACACCGCCGCCAGCACCGGCACCGTGGCTGGCACACCGAGATCACGTTCACCGTCGGGCCGATGTGGCGAATGAACTCCTGCACTTAGTGCACGTAGTCGTCCAGGTGGAACAGGCCGGCTTCGGCCGGCACCATGCGGGCGTCGATCCAGTCGGTGATGTAGACCTTGTGGTCCTTGAGCAGCGTGCGCACGGTGTCGCGCAGCAGCGTGGAGTGGTGGCCCGACAGCGGCGCCACGACCAGCACGCTGGGCTGGTCGCGCATCCGGGTCAGCAGTCGGGCGTCGTCGGTGTAGCGCTTGAAGCGCAGCAGCTTGCAGAAGGGCTTCTCGATCGCCACGTTCTCCTGCACCACCACGTCGATGCCGTCGACCTGGATGCTGGTGATGCCGAACTGCGGCTTCTCGTATTCCTTGGTCAGCCGGTGGATCAGGTCGAAACCGGCCGACAGCCGCTGGGCCCCGGGGCCCTGTGCGAAGGGGGAGAGCGGGTGGCTGTAGAGCTTGGACGAGGCGCTGGCGAACTCTGAGAACGGGCTGAGCAGCGCGCGCTGGGTCTCGTAGAGCTGATAGAGCATGGAATTCCCCGGAGGCGGATCGTTCGGCCCGCGGATGCCACCGAGCGGTCGCCGTTCGGCAGGCCGCAAACGTGCACCGTTGGTGCGCTGCAGCAGTGTAGGAGGAAAGCGCCCGACCGGTGCATGGAGGCCAACCCGCAGCTCGGTGGGGCCGAACTGCACCAAAGCGTGACAGTTTTGCGGTCGTTTCGGGTGCAGGGGCAGCCGATGCCTAGCGCTCGCGTTGGCTCCAGCCCCGCTGCCCCCCTCGCCGCCGCCGCCGCGGCGCTCACCGCCCCCGGCGCCGCGCTGCTCGTTCACCGATTCGCGCCCGCGTTGCTGCTGTTGCTGGAGGGGCTGGCGTGGTTCGCGGGCCTGGGGCATCGGTTGCGGCGGGGGATTGGGCACCACCACCTGCGGACGGGGCAGGGCCTGCGGTGCGGGCACCGGCACCGGCCGCGGGATCGCCTGGGGAGAGGGCGTGGCCTGTGGCAGCGAGAGCTGCGGTCGGGGCACGGGCTGCGTGGGCGCCGCACCCCCAGCGTCGGGTCGTGGGATGCGCTGGCCGTGCGGGCCGCGCTCGGCGCTGCCCGGGTCGACGTAACTGCGGCGGCCGCGATCGTCGCGGTCGTCACCGCGCGGTGGGCCGGGTTCGCGCTGGGCCGAACGTGGGCGGTCGGCGGCGTCACGTCCGTCCTGCATGGAACCGGTCCGTTCACCCGGCACGATCGCCGGCCGAGGTTGCGGGACCACCGGGGTCCGCTGCACATTCGGAGGTCCGGCCGCTGGGATACCGCGGCCCGGGACCGGCATCGCCGCCGTCGGTTCGCCCTCGTCACGGCGACGGTCCTGGCCCATCGGCGGCGGACGTTGCGCCGAGCCGCCTGGGGCAGGGGTCATCGACGGCGCGTCGTCTCGCGTGCCGTACACCGGCGCGCGCCGGGGCTCCTGAGGACGCTGGGCGCGGCCGGTGTCGGCAG
>NZ_AZND01000174.1:0-7244 GCF_000576205.1 Methylibium sp. T29
GGCTGCTGCTGGTGCCGCGCCACCCGCAGCGATTCGACGAGGTGGCGGCACTGGTCGAGCGCAGCGGCGCGTCGCTGTCGCGCCGCAGTGCGTGGTTCGACGACCAGCCCGGCGAGGTGGCTCAGGCCGCCGACGTCTGGCTGGGGGACACGCTGCGCGAGATGCCGGCCTACTACGCGGCCGCGCGCGTCGCGCTGCTCGGCGGCAGCTTCGAGCCGCTGGGCGGGCAGAACCTGATCGAGGCGGCCGCCTGCGGGTGCCCGGTGCTGATGGGGCCGCACACCTTCAACTTCGCCGATGCGGCGCAGCGCTCGCTCGCGGCAGGTGCCGCCGAGCGGGTGGCCGACATCGACACCGGCGTGCTGCGCGCGATCGCGCTCACCGCCGACGAGCCGCTGCGTGCGCGCATGGCGCAGGCAGCGCTGGCGTTCTCGGCGGCGCACCGCGGCGCTGCGCAGCGCATGGCGGCGGCGGTGGTCGCCACGCTGTGAGCGCGACGTCGGACAGTCCGCGGGCCACGGCCTAAAATCACGGTCTTGCCGATGCAAGGTACAGGAGGCTCGACGTGGATCTGAAGTTGCCCGTGGTTCTTTTCGACGAGCTGTCCGAGACGGTGATCCGTTCCTCCGGGCTGCTCGACATGGCCAGCGGCGAGATCACGCGCGTCGACTACGAGGACTACGACATCGGCACCCAGGGGCTGCCGGCCGAGCAGGAGGACTACGAGTTCACCTCGGGCATGCTGTCGAACGGCGACCGCGACGTGGAGTTCAGGGTCGAGGTCAATGTGGTTGCCGGGACCTACTCGGTCACACCGAGCGAGCTGCTCGAACTCAAGGGCCGCGCAGCGCGGCTGTTCGCGTCGGTGCCGCCGAAGGGCGTGAGCGCCGTCGGACGCAAGCCGCACTGAGTCGCTGCGTCGCGGCTCAGCCTTTCAGGGCGCGCGCCGCTTCGCTCACCAGCGCCGGACCGCGGTAGATGAGGCCGGTGTAGATCTGCACCACGTCGGCGCCGGCGTCGCGCTTGGCGCGCGCATCGGCGCCACTCATCACGCCGCCCACGCCGATGATCGGATAGCCGGCGCCGAGCGCGGCGCGCAGCTGGCCGACCACGCGGTTGCTGGCCTCGAACACCGGCCGGCCGCTCAGGCCGCCCACCTCGGTGGCGTGCGCCTGGCCCGCACGGCATCGCGCGACAACGTGGTGTTGGTGGCGATCACGCCGTCGACGGCATTCTTCTTCAAGGTGGCGGCGATCACGTCGACCTGGGCCTCGTCGAGGTCGGGCGCGATCTTCACGAACATCGGCACGCTGCGGCCGTGCCGCGCGATGAGCTGCTGGCGACGCTCCTGCAGGCGGCCGAGCAGCGCATCGAGAGCTGCGTCGCTCTGCAGGCTGCGCAGGTTCTGCGTGTTCGGGCTGGAGATGTTGACCGTCACGTAGTCGGCGTGCGGGTACACACCCTCCAGGCCGAGCAGATAGTCGTCGACCGCGTCCTCGATCGGCGTGGCGGCGTTCTTGCCAATGTTCAGGCCGAGCACACCACCGCCCTGACGGAAGCTGGCGCGCCGCACATTGGCGAGAAAGGCGTCGAGGCCGTCGTTGTTGAAGCCCAGGCGGTTGATCAGCGCCTCGGCCCGCGGCAGGCGGAAGATGCGCGGCTTCGGGTTGCCGGGCTGTCCCTTGGGCGTGACGGTCCCCACCTCGATGAAGCCGAAGCCCATGGCACCGAAGCCGTCGATGCAGCGGCCGTTCTTGTCGAGGCCAGCCGCCAGGCCGATGCGGTTGGGAAAGCGCACGCCCGCCAGCGTGACCGGATCGTCGATGCGCGGTTGCTGCCACAGGCACTGCAGCGGCGTGTTCTGCAGCCGCGCGATCGAGGCCAGCGTCAGTTCGTGGGCGTGCTCGGCGTCCAGGCCGAACAGGAAGGGGCGCGTCAGCGCGTACGGAATGAGGGGCATCAGCGCATTTTGCTAGAGGCCGGCGTTCACCCGGTGCGCGCCCTTGAAGGTATGGCGCTTGAGCCAGGCCACGAGGTCGTCGACGTAGGTGAACACCACCGGGATCACCAGCAGGCTCAGGAAGGTCGAGGTGATCAGGCCGCCGATCACCACGATCGCCATCGGCGCGCGGAAGCTCGGGTCCACACCCAGGCCGATCGCGATCGGCATCATGCCGGCGCCCATCGCCACCGTCGTCATGACGATCGGGCGGGCGCGCTTGCTGCAGGCGTCGATCAGCGCGTCCCAGCGCGACAGGCCGCGGTCGCGCCGCGCGACGATCGCGTACTCCACCAGCAGAATGGAGTTCTTGGTCGCGATGCCCATCAGCATGATGAGGCCGATCATCGACGGCATCGACAGCGCTGTGTGCGTGATGAACAGCGCCAGGAAGGCGCCCGGCACCGACAGCACCAGCGCCGCAAGGATGGTGACCGGCTGCACGAAGTCCTTGAACAGCAGCACCAGCACGATGTAGATGCACATCACGCCGGTCAGCATCGCCAGGCCGAAGCTCTCGAACAGCTCGGCCATCGCCTCGGCGTCACCCACGGTGGTCTGGCTCACGCCGGGCGGTAAGGTCTTCAGGCTGGGCAGGGCCAGCGCGGCCTTCTCCACCGCGCCGAGCGGCTGCTGGTTCAGCTCGATCTCGAAGTTGATGTTGCGCAGCCGGTCGTAGCGGTCGATCTGCGCCGGGCCGCTCTCGAGCGTGAGCGTGGCCACGTTGCCCAGCATCACCGGGCCGTGCGCGCCGGGAACCGGCAGCCTCGCCAGCAGCGTGAGGTCCTGGCGCGCGTCGGCCTTCAGCCGCACCAGCATCGGCACCTGCCGTTGCGACAGGTTGAGCTTGGCCAGCGCCTGGTCGTAGTCGCCAGCGGTCGCGATGCGCAGCGTGTCGGCGATCGCGGCCGAGGTCACGCCCAGGTCGGCGGCGCGGGCGAAGTCGGGTCGCACGATGAGCTCCGGCCGCACCAGGCTGGACGTGGAGGTCACGTTGCCGATGCCGGGCAGGGTGCGCAGTTCGCGCTCGACACGGCTCGCGTGCGCGGCCAGCGTCGGGCCGTCCTCGCCGGCCAGCACCAGCACGTATTTCTCGCTCGAGCCGCCCAGCCCGATCTTCAGCCGCACGCCGGGCAGCGCCTCAAGCGTGTCGCGCAACTCGCGCTCGACGGCCTGCTTCTTCAAGCCGCCCCGCTCGCCGCGTGGCGTGAGATTGATGGTGAGGGTGGCCTTGCGCGCCTCCGCGACACCGGCGCCGGCGAAGGGATCGCCGCCGGCGCTGCCGCCGCCGATGGCGGTGTAGACGCGCTTCACATGCGGATGGCGCTGCACGATCTCGCGTGCCTGCTCGGCCGCGGCGCGCGTCTCCTCGAAGGTCGAGCCGGGCGGCAGCTCCAGGTAGACCTGCGTCTGCGACAGGTCGTCCGGGGGGATGAAGCCGGTCGGCAGCAGCGGCGCCAGTGCCAGCGAGCCGAAGAAGAACAGCGCGGCCGCCAGCGAGGTGAGCACGCGGTGCCGCAGGCACCAGGCGGCCGCGGCCAGGTAGCCCCGCATCAGACGGCCGTCATGGTGGGCCTGGCCGTCGGCGCGTAGCAGGTAGGCGGCCATCATCGGCGTCAGCATGCGCGCCACCACCAGCGAGGCAAACACCGCGATGGCCGCGGTCCAGCCGAACTGCACGAAGAACTTGCCGGCCACGCCGCTCATGAACGCGGTGGGCAGGAACACCGCGACCAGCGTGAAGGTGGTGGCGATGACCGCGAGGCCGATCTCGTCGGCTGCCTCCATGGCGGCCTGGTAGGGCGTCTTGCCCATGCGCAGGTGGCGCATGATGTTCTCGATCTCGACGATCGCGTCGTCGACCAGGATGCCGACCACCAGCGACAGCGCCAGCAGCGTCACGCCGTTGATCGTGAAGCCCAGAAGGTGCATGCCGACGAAAGCCGGCAGGATGGACAGCGGCAGCGCCGTGGCCGAGACCAGCGTGCTGCGCCAGTCGCGCAGGAAGAACCACACCACCACGACGGCCAGCAGCGCGCCCTCGAGCAGCAGCTTCATCGAGCCTTCGTAGTTGTCGACCACCGGGTCGACGAAATTGAAGGCCTCGCTGACGGTGATCTCGGGGTGGGCGGCCAGCAGCCGCTGGAGCGCTCGCTTCACACCGGCATCGACGTCCACCTCGCCGGCACCGCGGCTGCGCGTGATCTCGAAGCCGACCACCGGCCGGCCGTCGAGCAGGGCGGCCGAACGTTGCTCGGCCACGGTGTCGCGCACGCTCGCCACTTCGTCAAGGCGGATGCGGCGGCCGTCGCTCAGCGCGATCTGCACGCGCCCCAGTTCCTCGGCCGACTGCACCGTGCCCAGCGTGCGCACCGACTGTTCGGCCCCGCCGACATCGGTGCGGCCGCCTGCCGCCTCCTGCTGCACCTGGCGTAGCTGGCGCGAGATGTCGGCCGCGCTGGCGTTCAGCGCCAGCAGGCGGCCAGGGTCGAGCTCGACCGCGATCTCGCGCGTGACGCCGCCGACCCGCGCCACCGCGCCCACACCTTGCACATTGAGCAGCGTCTTGGCCACCGTGTTGTCGACGAACCAGGACAGCGCCTCATCGTCCATGCGGTCCGAGGCGACCGTGTAGGTGAGGATCGGCATGCCCGCCAGGTCGACCTTGGCGATCACCGGGTCGCGCAGGTCGACGGGCAGGTCGGAGCGCACCCGCGAGACGGCGTCGCGCACGTCGTCCACGGCCTCCTGGATGGGCTTCTCTAGGCGGAACTCCACGGTGATCGTGGCCACGCCGTCCTGCACCTTGGTGTACAGGTGCTTGACCCCCTGCACCGAGGCGACCGAGTTCTCGATCTTGCGCGCCACCTCGGTCTCCAGCTGCGACGGCGATGCACCGGGCAAGGCGGCCGTGACGGTGACCATCGGCAGGTCGATGTCGGGGAAGTTCTGGATCTTCATCGCCCGGAACGACATCAGTCCCAGCACCGTCAGCAGCGCGAACAGCAGGATGGCCGGGATCGGATTGCGGATCGACCAGGCGGAGACGTTGATGTCCATCGGCAGCTCGCGGGTCGGTCTCAGGGGCGGACGCGGCGTCGGCGCGCGGGCCGGCCGGCACCACGCGAACGAGGTCGCCGTCGCCGAGGAAGCCGGCGCCCGAGGCCACCACCAAATCGCCGGCCTTCAGGCCGTCGAGCACCTCGATGCGTTCGCCCAGGCGCCGCCCGGTGGCCAGCTTGACCTGCGCGAGCCGCGCATCCGGTCCCACGCGCAGCGCATAGCTGAAGCCGTCGCGCAGCACCACCGCCGATTGCGGCAGGGTCAGCGCCGGCGAGCGGCCCAGTTCGAACTCGCCGCGCGCGAACAGGCCGGCGCGCACCTGTGCGCGATCGTCGCCGTTGGCCGGCAGGTCGACGTAGACCAGGCCGTTGCGCGTCTGCGGGTCGATGGTCGGCGCGACCATGCGCACGCGACCGGGCGTGCTGCTGCCGTCGCCGTGCAGCAGCCGCACCGGGATTCCGGCGCGGAGGCGAGGCAACTCGGTCGCGGTGACTTCGGCGCGCCATTCGAGCCGTCCGCCGCGGATCAGTCGGAACATCTCGGCGCCCGGCTGGGCCACAGCACCGACGGCGGCGGTACGTGCCGAGATCACGCCATCGTCGGGTGCGAGCACGCGGGTCTGGCGCAGCCGCAGTGCCTCGACCTCCAGCCGGGCCCGCTGCGCCTCGAGGCGCGCACGCGCCGTCTGCTCCGCGGTCAGGTACTGGTTGATCTGCTGGCTGCTGATGGCGCCGGTGGTCTGCAGCTGGCGGGCGCGCTCGGCGTTCGCCTGGGCCTCGGCCAGCGTGGCCTCGGCCTCGGCGAGGGCGGCACGGGTCTGTGCCAGGTCGGCCTGCACCGTGTCGGGCGACATCAGCGCCAGCACCTGGCCGCGCCGGACACGATCGCCCACGTTGACCCGCACCTCGGTGAGGCGGAAACCGCCGATCTCGGCGCTGATCGACGCCTCCTGCCAGGCCGCCACGCTGCCGTGGGCTTCCAGCGTACGCGGCCAGTCGAGCGTCTCGGCGCGTGTGGTGGTCACGGTGAGTGCCGGCTTGCCGGCCGAGGTCGCCGCCGACGCGGCGGGGGCGGCCGCTGCCGCGCCGTCGGGTGCGCTGCGGCCGATGGCCAACCCCACCGCAACGGCGATCACGCCGGCCACAGCGACGGCCGCGACGATCCACTTGCGCGATCTCTTGCTCTCCTGCATGCCCTTTACCTCGTCGTCGTATCGTCGTCGGCCTGCCAGGCGCCGCCGACCGTCTTGTAGAGCTGAACCCAGGCGCTCACGCGCTCTCGCCGCACCTGGATCAGCCCGGCGTCGGCCGCCAGCGCGGCACGCCGCGCCTGTTCCAGGTCGAGCAGACTGCCCACGCCGACCTGCCACTGGGTCTGCGCGGCGGCCAGGAACTCGCCATAGCCCTGAGCCGCCCGCTCGGCGTCGGCTTCGCGGCGGCCAGCCGCGTCCAGCCGCAGCAGGGCTTCCTCCACCTCGCGCACGGCGGCCAGCGCGCGCTCGCGGTAGGCAGCCATCGCGCCGTCGTATCGCGCCTGCGCGGCATCGACGTTGGCGCGTCGCCGGCCACCATCGAACAGAGGCATCAGCAGGCCGGGACCGAAGGACCAGGTCGTGCCGTCGAACGTCTGGCCGCCGCTGCGGATGGATGCGCGGCCGATCGAGCCCGACAGGCTCAGGCGCGGAAAGCGATCCGCCTGGGCCGCGCCGACCTCGGCCGCCGCCGCGACGATGTTGCGTTCGGCCGCAGCGAGGTCGGGACGCTGCGACAGCACGGCCGCGGGTACCGCGGCGACCTCGAAGCTGGACGGCTGCGGCAGCCGGGCGCGCTGCGGCAGCAACTGTTCACGCAACGCCGGTTCGGACGTCGCGGTCAACTGCACCAGCTGCCTGACGGAGAGCTCGCACTCGGTCTGCTGTGCCGCCACGCGGTTGACCGCCTCCGCTGCACTGGCCCGTGCGAGCGCGCCGTTTGCCGGTGCGTCGAAGCCGGCGCGGACCTTCTGTCCCACCAGGTCGGCGGTCTGCTGCAGCGACGCCGCGTCCTCCTCGTAGACCGCCAGCACGGCCTCGCAACTGCGCAGGCGACGTAGGTGGCCGCCACCTCGGCCGCCAGGCTGACGCGGGCGTCGTGCCATTGCGCGCGGCTCGCGTCGGCCCGCGCCTCGGCCGCCGCAACGCCCT
>NZ_AZND01000175.1:0-7205 GCF_000576205.1 Methylibium sp. T29
GCGCGTCGGCGGGCGACGGGGACGCCTGAACATGACGGTGCTGCGGCGGGCCTACGTCGGTCTCGGCGCCAACCTGGGCGATGCGCGGCTCACGCTGCAGGTCGCGCTCGACGCCCTGGCAGCGCTGCCGGACACGCGGTTGGTGGCAGTCTCTTCCCTGTACCGCAGCGCGCCGATCGATTCCAGCGGTCCCGACTATCTCAACGCCGTCGCGGCGCTGGACACCGCGCTCGAGCCCCACGCGCTGCTGTCCGCGCTGCAGGCCATCGAGCAGGTGCACGGCCGCGAGCGCCCCTATCGCAACGCGCCGCGCACGCTCGACCTCGACCTGCTGCTGCACGGCGATACGCGCCTCGACACGCCGACGCTGACGCTGCCGCATCCGCGCCTCCACCAGCGCGCCTTCGTGCTGCGCCCGCTGGCCGAGATCGCGCCGGCGCTGGCGCTGCCCGGCCGCGGCGCCGTGGCGGACTGGCTGCCGGGTGTCGCCGACCAGACCGTCGAGCGTTGCCCCTCCGACTGAAAGCCGCGCATGAACCTGTCCTTGCCCATCCCGCTGCAGACCATCCTGCTGCTCACCGCGTCCAACGTCTTCATGACCTTCGCGTGGTACGGCCACCTGAAGAACCTGGCCGACCGGCCTGGTACGTGGCGGCCCTGTTGAGCTGGGGCATCGCCCTGTTCGAGTACATGCTCATGGTGCCGGCCAACCGCATCGGCGTGCAGCAGTTCAGCGTCGGTCAGCTGAAGATCATCCAGGAGGTGGTGACGCTGAGCGTGTTCGTGCCGTTCGCGGTGTTCTACCTGCGCGAGCCGCTGAAGCTCGACTACCTGTGGGCCGGCCTGTGCCTGGTGGGTGCGGTGTACTTCATGTTCCGGTCGTCATGAGCGCTGCGGTCGGGATGCGCTTCGCGCACGTGGTGGTGGAAGGGCCGATCGGCGTCGGCAAGACCACGCTCGCCCGCACGCTGGCGGCCCATTGGGGCGCGAGGCTGGTGCTGGAGCAGCCGGCCGAGAACCCCTACCTCGCGCGCTTCTACGAGTACATGGGGACGCCGCAGGGCCGCGGTCGCGGCAACCCGTTGGCGCTGCAGACCCAGCTCAGCTTCCTGTTCCAGCGCGTCGAGCAGATGAAGGAACTGGGGCAGGGCGGCATGTTCGACCACGGCGTGGTGAGCGACTTCCTGTTCGCCAAGGACGCGATCTTCGCGATGCTCACGCTGGGCGACGAGGACCTCGCGCTCTACCGCCAGATCTACAAGCGTCACAGCGCGCAGGCGCCGCAGCCCGACCTGGTGATCTGGCTGCAGGCGGAGCCCGACGTGCTGATGGCGCGCATCCGCCGCCGCGGCATCGAGATGGAGCGCCACATCACCGAGGACTACCTCGGCTCGCTGTGCCGCGGCTACGTGCGCTACTTCGCCAACCACCGGGGCGCACCGGTGCTGGCGATCAACACCGAGGTCTTCCACCCCAGCGAGAACCCGGCCGACTTCCGGCGGCTGCTCGATCGCATCGATGGCTTCAAGGGCCCGTTCGAGCTCTTCGACCCGCCGGATCCGCCCGGTCGAGGTGCCGATGGACAGATCGGCGACACCGTCGCCGGGGGGCTGATCGAGCTGTGACAGTAATGTGACAATCCGCCTCGCGCGGCGCCGGCCCTCGGCGCCGCACCTGCATCTGGAGCGTCCATGCTGTTCGGCAAGCTGCTGCCGCGTGAAGGCAATTTCTTCGAGCTGTTCAACCAGCACGGCGAGCACATCGTCGAGGGCGCGCGCGCGTTCATCGGCATGATCGAGCACTACGGCGACGCCGTCGAGCGCGAGCGCTACGCCGAGGCCGTGATCTCCGCCGAGAAGAAGGCCGACAAGGTGACCGCCGAGGTCAACCGCCTGCTGCACAAGACCTTCATCACGCCGCTCGACCGCGAGCAGATCCACGGCCTGATCAACGCGATGGACGACGTGCTCGACCTGCTGCAGGACACGACCGAGACGATGAGCCTCTACGACGTGCGCCGCATGACCGAGGAGACGCTGCGCCTGGGTCAGCTCAGCGCCCGCTGCTGCGAGCGGGTGCGCGACGTGGTGGCCCTGCTGCCCCGCATCAGCGAGCCGAGCGCGGTGGAGGCGGCGATGAAGACCTGCGAGGAGATCGACCACCTCGAGAGCGATGCCGACCGCGTGATGCGCTCGGCCATGAGCAAGCTGTTCCGCGAGGAGCCCGACGTGCGCGAGCTGATCAAGCTCAAGGCGATCTACGAGATGCTCGAGTCGATCACCGACCGCTGCGAGGACGTGGCCAATCTGATCGAGGGCATCGTCCTCGAGAACTCCTGAGACCGTCCGTGGAGGCGGTCCAAATCAGCTTCTGGGTCGTGGCATTGCTGGTGCTGCTGGCGATCGCGTTCGACTTCATGAACGGCTTCCACGACGCGGCGAACTCGATCGCCACCGTCGTGTCGACCGGCGTGCTCAAGCCGCAGCAGGCGGTGGTGTTCGCGGCCTTCTTCAACTTCGTCGCGATCTTCGTGTTCCACCTGTCGGTGGCGGCGACCGTCGGCAAGGGCATCGTGCAGCCCGGCATCGTCGATCCGAACGTGGTGTTCGGCGCGCTGGTCGGCGCGATCGCCTGGAACCTGATCACCTGGTACTACGGCATCCCGTCGTCGAGTTCGCACGCGCTGATCGGCGGCATCGTCGGTGCCGTGATCGCGAAGGCCGGGCCCGACGCGCTGGTGCTGGCCGGCGTGATGAAGACGGTCGCCTTCATCCTCGTCTCGCCGCTGCTCGGTTTCGTGCTCGGCTCGGGCCTGATGGTGCTGGTGGCCTGGTTGTTTCGCGGCAAGACACCGCTGCGCATCGATCGCTGGTTCCGCCGCGCCCAGCTGGTGTCCGCCGGCATGTACAGCCTGGGCCACGGCGGCAACGACGCGCAGAAGACCATCGGCATCATCTGGATGCTGCTGATCGCCTCGGGCTACGCGGCGGCCGGCGACACGTCGCCGCCGTGGTGGGCGATCTGGTCCTGCTACATCGCGATCGCGCTCGGCACCATGTTCGGCGGCTGGCGCATCGTCAAGACCATGGGGCAGAAGATCACCAAGCTCAAGCCGGTGGGCGGCTTCTGCGCGGAGACCGGTGGGGCGATCACGCTGTTCCTTGCCACCGGCATGGGCATCCCGGTGTCGACCACGCACACCATCACCGGCGCGATCGTCGGCGTGGGCTCGACGCACCGCCTGTCGGCGGTGCGCTGGGGCATCGCAGGCCGCATCGTCTGGGCCTGGATCTTCACGATCCCGGCCTCGGCGCTGATCGCAGCAGTGTTCTACGGGCTGAGCCTGCTGGTGTTCTGATACGGATTGCGTTGTTCGTCGGCGCGGCGGCCAAGGCCATCGGGCGGCCGACTGCGCTCATGTCCCCCGGCCAGGCTGCGCCTGGCCTCCTCCTCTACTTCGCTTCGTCGGCCACCCGACGTCCTTGGTAGACACAACGGCGAGTTGCAACGGTCGAACACCCATGACGGTCGTGGATCAGGCCGGTGGGGCGCTTTGCGGAGCGAAGTAGAGGAGGAGGCGACGGCCGAAGGCCGGCGGCGGGGGACATGAGCGCAGCAGAGCGCCCCGCCGGCCTGATGGCGCGCCCGACGCTGCCCATCTTGTACGTTTGAAGGCAACCGCGTGCAAGCCGGTGCCTCGGGCACTCACTTTTTCTCGACCAGGCTCTTCAGGTTCGCAAGCCCGGACTGGTAGACGCCGGTCACCGCCTTGACGGCAGCTTCGTCGTTCTGGTCCGGCGGCGGGTCGTTGTTCGGGAAGCCGCGGTAGAAGGCGCCGCGCCATTCGACGGTGCTCTTGGTGCCGTCACCGCTGACGGTGATCGTCGAGGTGTAGTTGGTGACCGGCAGCGCGCCGCCGTCCTTGGCGCGGTAGCTGTAGCTCTTGCCCTCCGCGTTGTAGCGCTCGAGCGACTCGACGAGGCTGCCGCCGCCCTTGATCTTGATGGTGCGCACCGAGCCTTCGGTGTTGCCCTTGTCGGCCGGGCTCTCGGCCACGGCGGGATGCCACTTGGCGAGCGCGTCGAAGTCCTTGATCTGTGCCCACACCGCGTCGGCCGGCGCGTCGATCGTGATCTTCTCGACCACCTTCTGGCGCGTCGGGCCGTGGGCCAGCGCCACGCCGGACGCCAGTGTCAGTGCCGCGAGGGCGAGCCACCGTGAAAACATCGAAAGTCTCCTGTCTGTTGGGGGAACACAAGGCGCAGGGCGAGAGCCGTGCGTCGATTCAGGGTGCGACCGGTGCACCGACGAAGGCGCCGAAGCCGCGCGGGTTGCTGCCGGTGTTCACTCGGCGCAAGAGCTGTCCGGTGGCCGCGTCGAGCACCGAAACATTCTCGTCCATCCAGTTCACCACCAGCACGTGGTCGCCCGAGGAGGCTACGCCTTCCGGGTAGCCGAAGCCCGTCAGGGTCTGTACCAGCGTGAGTGTGTCGGGATCGACCACCGACACGGTGTCGTCGCGCTGATTGGTGACGTACAGGCGCCGGCCGCCCTGGGCCAGCGCGGCGCCGTAGGGCGCCTTGCCCACCTTCACGCGGCCGATCACGCGCGGCGCTGCCACATCGCGCACGTCGATGGCCGTCAGGTCGTCGCTGTAGACGTTCAGCGCGTAGAGCCGCTGGCGCGGGCCGTCGAGCAGCAGCGCGAACGGATGTTCGCCGACCGGCACGCGCGCCCGCACCGAAGCGCTGGCCACGTCGACCAGCGCCACGAGGTTGTCGTCGCGCTCGGCCACATAGACGGTCGCGCCGTCGGCCGCCACCGCCACGCCGGCCGGCGCGCGGCCCAGCGGCACCCGCAGGGTTTCCTGGTGCGTAGCGGTGTCGAAGCCCAGCAGATGCCGGCCGAACCAGTCGGCCACATAGACGCGCCGGCCGTCGGCCGAGGCGTCGATGCCGACCGCGCCCTGGCCGGCCGGCAGCGTGTCGATCACACGCTGCGCTCGCATGTCGATCACCGACACGGCGTTGCTGTCCGGCGCGGTGACGAACACCTTGCCGACCCGCCCGACCGCCACCACGCCGGCCGGCGAGCGGGCCACCGGGATGGTCGCCGTTACGCGGTCGTTCGCCAGATCGATCACCGACACGCTGTGATCGCCCTGGTTGGTGATGTAGGCATAGGGTGCGGCGGGTGAGGCCGACGACAGCATCAGCAGCGCCAGCAGCGCGGTCATGCGGCGCGTGGGGGAGACCGCAGGCAGGGAAGGGAACGGCATGCCGGAACGATAACAACGCTCGCCGCCGTCGCCCCTGCCAAAGTCCTGTCGCGCCGAAGGGCTGTCGGCGGCGCTGCGGTCATCGAAACGTCATGCGCCGGACGCCGGCGCGTCATCGGCCGGCGTGACCATGGCGGTCCATGCGATGGGCGTCTCTTTCCTTCCGAACCGTGGGCACGCAAGCGGCGGCTCCGTCGGGCACCGCACACTTCGCGCCCCTCGCGTCGCCGCTGTCGCCGTCGGACGACGAGGGGGAAGGGCGTTTGCGGGTCCGCAGCGTCTGGATCTCCGACGTGCACCTGGGCACGCCGGGCTGCCAGGCCGCCGCACTGCTCGACTTCCTGAAGGCCGTCGACAGCCGCCACCTCTACCTCGTCGGCGACATCATCGACGGCTGGCAGCTGCGGCGCAGCTGGTACTGGCCGCAGGCGCACAACGACGTGGTGCAGAAGCTGCTGCGCAAGGCGCGCAAGGGCACCCGCGTGGTGTTCGTGCCTGGCAACCACGACGAGTTCGCGCGCAAGTACCTCGGCCACAGCTTCGGCGGCATCGAGGTGGTGGACGACTGCGTGCACGCCACCGTCGACGGCCGGCAGCTGTGGATCACCCACGGCGACCACTTCGATGGCGTGATCCAGTGCGCCAAGTGGCTGGCCTACGTGGGCGACTCGGCCTACGAGTTCACGCTGCGGCTGAACCGGCACTTCAACTCGCTGCGGGCCCGGCTCGGGCTGCCGTACTGGAGCCTGTCGAAATACCTGAAACTCAAGGTCAAGCGTGCGGTCAGCTTCATCGGCGACTTCGAGCAGGCGGTCGCGCGCGAGGCGCGCCGGCGCGGCGTCCAGGGGGTGGTCTGCGGCCACATCCACCACGCGGAGCTGCGCGACATCGACGGCATCCTCTACGCCAACGACGGCGACTGGGTCGAGAGCCTCACCGCGCTGGTCGAACACCTCGACGGCCGGCTGGAGATCCTGGACTGGAGCGACCGTGCCGCATGGGGTGCGCAGGCTGCCGGCGATGCCGCGACGGCACCGCTGGGTGTCGGCGCGGCCGCCGGCCGCGGGGTCGCCGCATGAAGCTGCTGCTGGTCACCGACGCCTGGCATCCGCAGGTGAACGGCGTCGTCACGACGCTGGTCGAGCTGGTGGACGGCCTGCGCCAGCGCGGGCACGAGGTCGAGGTGATCGACCCCTCGGGCTTCCGCCGCTTCGCCTGCCCTGGCTACCGCGAGATCGAGCTGGCGTGGCGCCCCGGCGCCGAGGTGGCGCGCCGCATCGACGCGGCCGGCGCCGATGCGATCCACATCGCCACCGAAGGGCCGCTCGGCGGCGCGGCGCGCCGGCACTGCCTGCGGCGCGGCCTGGCCTTCACCACGGCCTTCCACACCCGCTTCCCCGACATCCTGGCCAAGGCGCTGCGGGTGCCCTCGAGCTGGAGCTATGCCTGGTTCCGCCGCTTCCACGACGCCTCCAGCGGCGTGATGGTGCCCTCCGAGGGCATGCGGCAGGAGCTCGCGGCGCGCGGCTTCCGCCACCTGCAGTCGTGGTCGCACGGCGTCGACCTGCGCCTCTTCACGCCGGTGGCGGGCAGCGAGTTCGACCTGCCGCGGCCGATCTTCCTGTATGTCGGGCGGGTGTCGTACGAGAAGAACCTCGAGGCCTTCCTGCGGCTCGACCTGCCCGGCAGCAAGCTCGTCTACGGCGTGGGGCCGGTCGAGGCGACCCTGCGGCGCCAGTACCCGCAGGTGCACTGGCGCGGCGTCGTGCCGCGCCGCGCGCTGCCGGCGATCTACAGCGCGGCCGACGTGTTCGTGTTTCCGAGTCGCTCCGAGACCTTCGGTCTTGTGATGCTGGAGGCCATGGCCTGCGGCACGCCGGTGGCGGCCTACCCGGTCGCGGGCCCGCTCGACGTGGTCGGCGACTCG